>JBEBJC010000200.1:0-11135 GCA_040080105.1 Myxococcota bacterium | reverse complement strand
CAGGCTGGAGGTGCTGGGATGACCGCGGAGCTCGAGTCGTTCGATCCCGGGGGGCTCGGTCGCCGCGAGCCGTACGACCACCGCGCGCGGTCGGTCGCGGTCGCCGATCGGTTCGTGGCGGCGCTGCCGGCCGGCGCGGTCGACCTGGTCGATCTCGGGTGTGGCCTCGGGTCGAACCTGCGGTGGCTCGCGCCGCGCATCGACCGGCCGCAGCGGTGGGTGCTGCTCGATCACGACGTCGAGCTGCTCGGTCGGCTGGAGGAGACCCTCCGCGCGTGGGCGCGGTCGACCGGCCGGGGGGTGACGCCCGCCGGCGACGGGCTGCGGGTGGGTCGGCGCCGGATCGATCTGCGGGCGCCCGAGCCGTGGCCCGAGGCCGACGGGATCGTCACCCAGGCGCTGCTCGACCTGGTCGACGAGCGGTGGCTCGGCTCGCTGGTCCAGCGCCTCGCGGGCCGGCCGCTGCTCGCCGCCCTCACGGTGGACGGGCGGGTGGGGTGGTCGCCGCCGCGCGCCGACGACGCCGAGGTCAACCGGGCGTTCCGCGCCCACCAGACCCGCGGCAAGCCCGGGGTGTGGGCCGCCCCGTGGCTCGCGGGGCGCCTCGCCGCCGCGGGGTACGAGGTGGCGCTGGCGGAGGCCGACTGGCGCGTCGCCCACGATCCGTCGACGCTCGGGGACTTGGTGGCCGGGTTCGCCGGGGCCGCGGGCGAGATCCTGGGCGACCCCGCGGTGGCCGGGTGGAGATCGGCCCGCGAGGCTGATCGGGCCGCAGGGACACTCGAGGTGACGGTCGGGCATCTGGACCTGGTGGCTGTCGATCCACGCCGGGCCGGATAGCAGGCCCGGCCGAGGGGTGTCCGTGTCGGATGTGTGGACGATGTTGGTCGAGGCTGCGCGCGCGCGACACCCGCACGCGCTGCCGGCGATCGACGACCCGTCGCTCGCGGCGCTGGTCCCCATCGTGTCACCGGACGTGCGGGTGGTGGCCCACCTCGCGCAGAGCCTCGACGGTCGGATCGCGCTCCCCGACGGCTGCTCGCGGTGGATCTCGGGTGAGGAAGACCTGGTCCACACCCACCGGCTGCGCGCCCTGTGTGACGCGGTCGTGGTGGGCGCGCACACGGTCGAGGCCGACGATCCGCAGCTCACCACCCGCAGGGTGTCCGGGCCGAACCCGGTGCGGGTGGTGATCGATCCGGAGGCCCGGCTGCACCGCGGGTACAAGGTGTTCTCCGACGGAGAGGCCCCCACCTGGCGAGTGACCTCGCGCCCGACGGGCTCGCCCGACGACCTGGTGCTCTCGGCGGTGAACGGCGTGATCCCCCCCGAGAGCGTGGTCGCCGCGCTGCACGCGCGCGGGCTCCGGCGGATCCTGGTCGAAGGGGGCGGGGTCACCGTGTCGCGGTTCGTGGCGGCGGGGGCGGTCGATCACCTGCACCTGGTCATCGCGCCGGTGCTGGTCGGCATGGGGCGCCCCGGGCTCACGTTCGGCCACCCGCTCGCTGCCTCGCTCGACACCTGTCCGCGCCCGCCCACCCGCACCTGGATGTTGGGCAAGGACGTGCTGCTCGACTGCGATCTCTCGCCCCCCTACAGGGTCCAGCCGTCGAACTCGGTGAAGTAGTAGTACGGCGCGATCGTGTTGTTGCGGACCTCGTTCCGCCAGGCGCTCTTCGTGTCGAGCTTCCACAGGAACAGGTAGGGCAGGTCGTCGGCGAGGTACGCGTGCAGGTCGTGGTACGCGTCCTGCGCCTCGGTGACCGTCCGCGCCGCGTCGTACCGCTCGAGGATCGCGTCGACCGCGCCGTTCGAGTACCCGAGCAGGTTCATCGAGCCCTTCCCGCCCGCGCGGGTCTGGAACATCGGGGCCACGTTCTCGACCGCGCCGAACGACCACTTGCCGATCAGCACGTCGAAGTCGGTCAACCGGCCGGTGATCGCCTCGGTCGTCCACTGGTCGGCCGACAACTTGTGCACCTGGCGCCCGAACCCGGCCGACTGCAGCTGGTTCCCGACCTGGTTCAACAGGTCCTTCGCCTCGAGGTCGAGCGGGCCCTCCATGCCGATCTTCAGCACGACCGGCTGGCCCTTCCAGGTCCACGAGCCACCGGTCTGCGTCGCTCCCGCCGCCGCCATCAGCGCCTTGACCTGCCCGAAGTCGGACCGGGTCGCGACCGGGACCGAGCGGTTGTAGTACGCCGACGCCGGGACGAACGGCCCGCTGACGAACTGGCACGGCTGCTGGACGTCCTCCGGATCGAACCCCATCGTGAGCCGGCGGAGCTCCTCGCGATCGAGCGCCACGTCGAGCGCCTTGCGCACGCGCTTGTCGACCAGCGCGCCCTTGCGGGTGTTCAGCGCCATGAACCACCAGCTGCGGAGATCGTACGACTTGAGCGCGATGTCGTCGGTCGCCGCCACCTCGGCCCGAAGTGGGGGCGGAACGTTCACGATCCCGTGCACGCCGGCGTTCATCAGCGTCCGGACCTGGATCAGCGTGTCACCGCCCTCGGACAGCGCGGCGACCCCGATCCGCTGCGGGTGGTGCGGGTTGGCGAACGCGGTGAACCGCACCTCGCGCTTCCCGCGCGACGCCCGCATCGGCCCCGTGCCGACCGGGCGGGACGCGAAGTCGGTGTCCGGCGCGATCGCGGTCGACGGGAACACGTGCTCCGGCAGCAACAGGAAGTCGAGCCGCTCGGTCGGGTTGTGGTAGGGCTTGCGGAACGTGATGGTCACGTCCTTCTTGGTGGCCTCACACCCCGCGATCGTGTCCTGGTACACCTTCGACCCGGTGCTCGGCGTGCCCGGGTCGGCCATCGCGGCGATGGTGAAGCACACGTCGGCCGGGGTGAGGGGCTGGCCGTCGTGCCACTTCACGTCGGACCTGAGCGTGAGCCGGATCCGGAGCCCGCCGTCGAGCACGTCGGCGCCGACCACCAGGCGGCTCTTCACCTCGGCGGTGACCGCCGACCGGTAGTACAGCCGATCGAACACCAGCTCCTGCGCGCGTCGATCGACCATCGACCGCGCGAACAACGGGTTCAACGAGGTGGGCAGGGACTCCTCGTAGAACGAGAGCTCCCCCGCGCCCACCGAAAGCCCGGCGGCGACGATCGCCGCCACACCCCAACGCGTACGCACCGCAGCCATCGGGCGCACTGTACCAGCGACGGGCCGCGGTGGGGAGTTGCCCCGACCCGTTCGTCACGATACCGCCCCCGAGATGAACCAGGTCCCGTCGATGTCGTGGTCGGACCGGACGGGGCTCGTCGTGGGCGCGGGGGCCACCGTCGGGCTGGGCGCGCTGTGGGTCCTGGCCCGCCAGCCGTGGCGGCTCGAGCGGTGGTACGTGGAGGGCGCGGGTCCCCCGCTGCAGGCGCTGGTTTGTGCGTTCACCCGCCACGTGCCGTCGAGCCTGGCGGAGTGGCTCGAGGCAGGCTCCGCCGCGGTGGCGCTCGGGTGGCTCGTGTGGGTGGGCGTCCGGGTGTTGCGCGGGCGCGGCCGGCGCGCGCGCGAGCTCGGTCGGGCGGCGCTCACCGCGTGGATCGCGGTGTCGGCGGTGGGGTTCTGGTTCTACGTGGCGTGGGGCCTCGCGTACGCCCGCCCCTCGGCGCGGGAGCGGATGGGGTGGGCGGCCCCGGGCGCACCGTCGATCGAGATCGAGCTGCCCGAGCTCACCGCGGTCGGCTCCGCGATGGTGGACCGGGTGAATCAGCTGTACGACGAGCTGCACGGCTGGCCGGACGCGTACGTCGTCAGCGCGGCCCCCCGCGGGATGGAGGCGGTCGACCGGGCGGTCGACGTGGGGTGGGAGCGGATGGTCGCGGTCGAGGGCCTGCACCCCACGGTGGCGCGGTCGCGCGGCCCGTCGAAGCCGCTGCTGAGCTCGGTCGTGTTCGCATACCTCGGGATCGGCGGGTTCTACTTCCCGTTCACTGCCGAGGCGAACGTGAACGCGCTGCAGCCCGAGTGGCAGCGCGCGTTCACCCTGGCGCACGAGAAGGCGCACCAGCGGTTCGTGGCGAGCGAGGACGAGGCGAACTTCTTCGGGTTCCTCGCCATGATCCACGCGGAGGATCCGTTCGTCCGGTACGGTGGGTGGCTGTTCGCGCAGCGGCAGGTCCTCGGCGCGCTGGGGGAGCGAGATCCGTACGGGTTCTGGGCGGTGATCGAGCGCCGATACCCCGGCGTGCAGCGCGACGTGAACTTCGGGGTGGCGTTCTGGGCCCAGTACGACGGGCGAGCCCACGTGTTGTCGTCGGCGGTGAACGACCGCTACCTGCGGTTCAATGGCGTGGCCGCGGGTAAGCACAGCTACTCCGAGAGCCTCCAGCTCGTGGTGGAGTGGGCGCGCCACCATCCGGAAGTGCTGGGGATCGGCGCGCCGGGCCGGTGATCAGCGCCGGTCGGGCCGGAGCGACCGATGGTCGGCGAGCATGCACCGGTCCTGGACCACCTCGATCCCGGCGGCGCGCAGGCGGGCGGCGAACGCGTCGTCCCGGATGCCGGACTGGAGCCACACCGCCCGCGGCGCCAGCGCGAGCACGTCGTCCAGGTGGCCCGCGAGGTGTTCGGCCCGGCGGAACACGTCGACCACGTCCACTCCGGGGCCGAGCTCGGCCAGCGTCGACACCACCGGCGCGCCGTGCAGCACCTCGCCCACCCGGCCGGGGTTCACCGGCAGGATCCGGTACCCGTGGGACGCGAGGTACGCGGGCACGTAGTAGGCGGGCTTGTCCGGGTCGGCGTGCGCGCCGAGCACGGCCACGGTTCGGGCCTCGGCCAGGACGCGGCGGGCGGTGTCGAGGTCGGACATGTCGAATCCTATCCCGAGCGCGGGATCGGGCGCGCGGCCCCGGATAGGGGGCCCCGAACACGGAGGTCTACATGGTTCGACGCGTCCTGCTGCTGGGCTTGATCGCCTGTGGCGAACGGCCCACCGACGCGACGGCGGCCGACCAGGTGGCTCCGGTCGATCCGGCGGCTGTCCCGTCCACCGGGTCCGCCCTGTCTGCCGCTCCCGCCGCCGCAGCGCCCCGCAGCCCCGACGTGCCCGAGGTCGTGGCCGAGATCCGCGGCAAGCCGGTGACGTGGAACGAGGTGTTCGCCGCGTCTCCCGCCGAGCTCATCGAGGCCGAGGTCGCGGCGTCCGAGACTCGCCGCCAGGCGGTGGAGTCGTTCGTGATGCAGCAGCTCATCGCGGCCGAGGCGGCGAAGACCGGCCAGACCGAGGAGCAGCTGGTGCGGACCGAGGTCGCCGCCAAGGCCACCCCGGTGACCGACGCCGAGATCGAGGCGTTCTACCACGAGAACGTCGCGCAGATGCCCGGTCCGCTCGAGCAGATGCGCCCGCAGATCGGCCAGTACCTCGAGCAGCAGCGGGGGACCGAGGTCGTGCGCGCCCTGGTCGGCCGGCTGCGGACCGAGGCCGGGGTCAAGGTGTCGATGCCCCGGTACCGGATCGAGGTCGACGCGAAGAACGCGCCGCGCAAGGGCTCACCGACCGCGCCGGTGCAGATCGTCGAGTTCTCGGACTTCCAGTGCCCGTACTGCTCCGACGCCGCCGCCACCGTGCGCAAGATCGAGGAGAAGTACGGCGACAAGGTGAGCGTGGTGTACCGCAACTTCCCGCTCGAGATGCACGCGCAGGCCGGGCGCGCCGCCGAGGCCGCGCTGTGCGCCAACGACCAAGGCGGGTTCTGGGCGTACCACGACGCGCTGTTCGCGGACCGGAAGGCCTGGACCGACGAGGACCTCCGTGGCTACGCGAAGGCCGTGGACATCAACGTGAAGCAGTTCGGCAAGTGCCTCGAGGCCGGCGCGCACAAGGCGGAGATCGAGGTCGACAAGCTCGACGGCGCGCGGGTGGGTATGACCGGCACTCCCGGGTTCTACGTCAACGGCATCGTGATGTCGGGCGCTCAGCCCATCGAGGCGTTCGTGGAAGTGATCGACGCCGAGCTCGCCCGCATCGGCGGCTGACGCCCGCGCCGTTCTCCCCCCACTCCGGTACGGAGCGACCGTGTTGTTGACCGTTCTCTTGGCCTGCACCTGCAACCGACCGACCCCGCCCGCCACACCTCCCGAGCCGATCGTACGCACCCCGTACGCGCTGACCGAGGCGGCGGTGCCCGGGTTCCCCGACTTCCGCGCCTCCCACGCACATCAGCTCCAGCTCGACCGGCTCCCGGCGACCTGGACCCTGCCGGACGTGCAGCTGCCCGAGTCGGTCGCGTCGATGACCGACGAGTTCGTGCTCGAAGCCGAGGAGATGCCGAACCCGCGCGGCGTGAAGCGGAACATGAAGGTCCTGCGGGCGCCGCTGCCGTTCCCGGTCGACACCGACGAGCAGACGTTCAAGCCGGAGGGGATGCTGGTCAGCATCGACGGCAAGCCGATCTCGTTCGCGAAGGGGCCCGCGCCGAACGCGAAGAAGTCGACCTGGCGCATCACCGGGAAGTTCATGGTGCTGTCTCACCCGACCGTGCCCGCGCCGGGCACGCTGAAGGTGCGGTACGCCGGTGTGCGCGACGCGCTCGACCGGCACGACCCGGCCCGCGCGACCGACGGCGACACCGCGCTCGACCCGGCCGGGTTCACCCGGTACGCGAGCACCCTCGCGGGCCACACCCGCCACGGGCTGCTGCTGGTCGCTCCGACGCGCGCCAGCTGGAAGGTCACGCTGCCGGCGGGCGCGAAGTTCCAGACCTGGCTGTCCCTCGAGGCGCCGCCGCTCGATCAGCCGGTGTCGGACGGCGCGGTGGTGTCGCTCGCGGTCACCGCCCAGGGGAAGCGCACCGTGGTGGCCGAGCAGAAGCTCGCCGGCGCGTCGATCGCGTTCCAGGAGTGGTCGGTCGATCTGGCGCCGTGGGCCGGGCAGGAGGTCGAGCTCGAGCTCGCGTCGTCGCCGGGGCGGACCGCCACCTTCGACTGGGTGTTCGCCGGCTCGCCGACCGTCACCGGGGAGCCGGACGGCGACGTGCGCCGGGTGGTGGTGGTCGCGCTCGACACCACCCGCCCCGACCACTTCTCGATGAACGGGTACACCCGCCAGACCACGCCCGAGATCGACCGGTGGGCCGGCGGCGGGGTGGTGTTCGACCGGGCGTGGTCCACCGCGCCGCGCACCCGCCCGTCGTTCCGCAGCTCGACCACCGGCCGCCTCCCGCTCGAGGCGGTGGGCGCGACGAACATCGCCGAGGTGTTCGCCCAGCAGGGGTTCGCGACCGGCGGGTTCGTGGCCAACGTTCACCTGCAGCCGCGGTTCGCGTTCGACGTGGGCTACGACTCGTGGTGGTTCGACGGCCAGGCCAATGCGGCGACCCAGGTCGATCGGGCGCTCGGGTGGCTCGACGCGAACAAGAGCTCCGACAGCTACTTGTTCCTGCACATCATGGACCCCCACATGGCGTACGACGCCCCCGCGCCGTACCGCGACCAGTTCGTCACCGAGGTCGATCCGACGCTGCCGCCGCACCCGAAGCGCGAGCAGGTGATCTCGATGATGCACAAGGGCACGCTGCAGGACGTGGGCAAGCGCCAGCTCACCGCGATGCACGACGGCGAGCTCGCGTTCACCTCGGTGCAGCTCGGTCGGTTGTTCGACGCGATCGACGCGATGCCGGGCCGCACGCTGGTGGTGCTCCACTCCGACCACGGCGAGGAGTTCTGGGAGCACGACGGGTTCGAGCACAACCACTCGCTGTTCGACGAGCTGACCCGCACGGTGTTCGTGTTGCGGCCGGGTGGCGGGCTGCCCGAGGGCCGGCGGATGACCGAGCCGGTGTCGCTGATGGACCTCGCGCCGACCCTGTACGACCTGTTCGGGTTCCCCGAGATCCCGGCGGTGGACGGCCGCACGCTGGTCCCGCTGCTCGCGGGTGGCGGGTGGTCGGAGCTGCCGCTGCCGGTCGGCTACCTCCAGTACTCCCACGAGCGGTGGGGCGTGGTGTGGCGGGGCCACAAGTACATCCTGCACACCGGGAGCGGGCGGGAGGAGCTGTACGACCTCACCGCCGACCCGGGCGAGAAGCACGACATCGCCGCCGACGTCGACCTGACCGAGTACCGGCTGCGGCTGCGGGAGTCCCACGACGACCTGCCGGTGGGGCCCGGGTTCCGGATCCGGGTGGAGCTCGCCGCCGACGGCCCGCCGCTGGTGCTCGAGCTGCCCTCCGCGCCTCGCTCGGCCGACGTGCTCGATCCGGAGGCGATCGTCGAGAACCGCGCGAACGTGGAGTGGGGCGAGTCGCCGAAGAAGCTCCCGAGCCAGGTGGGCGCGGTGACGACGACCGGCGCCACGCTGACGTTCCAGCCGGGCCCCCAGCCCCAAGGGGTGCTGTACGCCCTGTTCGACGCGCCGCCGGATCTGTCGGCGGTGAAGGCGACGCTCGGCGGCACGCCGATCGCGCTCGCCGAGGAGCCGGAGGGCCGGGCGTGGAAGGACGGCGCGTTCTCGGTGGTGGTCGAGCCCGGCATCGTGGTGGTGCCGCCCGAGTCCGAGGCCCACCGGATGGGGATCGGCGCGGAAGGCGAGATGGACGAGCTGTGTAAGCTCGGGTACGTCCAGGGCGAGCTGTGTGAGCGGAACGCGCCGAACGAGATCGCTCCGCCAGACGACGAAGGGGAGCCCGAGGGCGAGGAGCTCCGCGAGTGATACCCGGGCCACTCGACATCTCGGGTGGTTTCAGCTACCCCTGATCAGCGGCGGGTTCCGATCCGGGCGCGCTGATCTGTCCGGTGGGGTGGGCATGGCGGGGTTCATCAACGAGGTCGATCTCGAAGCCGCGATCCGCGACGCCCGGAGCCAGCTCGACGCGTTCGAGCGGTCCACGAGCGCGCAGCAGCTGCTGGCGCGGCTGCAGTCGGCGTCGCCGCTGCACCCGTTCCTGCTGCTCCGGTCGCTGTCGTTGATCGGCACCGCGTTCCTGGTGGTGGCGATGATGCTCGCGCTGACGCTGCCGTTCCTGTACGAGCCGGCGGCCGAGCTCATCGCCAGGCTCGACTCCGCTTCGGGCGTGCCGCTGTTCGGCGTGCTGGCGGTGTTGGTGGTGTGCTCGTTCGGGATGGCGCTCGGGGGCCACTTCGCCGCGGTGACCGCGGCGCGGTCGGCCACGCTGATGCCGAACGAGGCGAAGATCCACCAGCGGTTGGTGTCCGACCTCCAGCAGCTCGAGGCGCAGCGCGCGGTGAGCGCGCGGCTGACCCCGCTGTCGGCCGAGCCCCGCTCCCGTCGTCGGTGAGCCTGGCCCGCTGGCTCTGGGCGTGTTCGGGCGGGACGCTCGCTGAAGGGGTCGAAGGCGCCGACGCGGCCCGGGTGAGCCCGCTCGCCGACCAGCCCTCGGCGTACCTCCGCTCGCACGCCGACGACCTCGTGCGGTGGGTCCCGTGGGGTCCGGGCGCGTTCGCCGCTGCGGCGGCGTCGGATCGGCTGGTGTTCGTCACCGTCGGGTTCGCGAGCTGCCACTGGTGCCACGTGATGCAGGCCGAGTCGTTCCGCGATCCAGAGGTCGCCGCGCGGATCAACGCGGGGTTCGTGCCGATCGCGATCGACCGCGAGCTGCGGCCGGACCTCGATCAGGTGTACTTGTCGGCGGTGGAGGCGCTCACCGGGACCGCCGGGTGGCCGGCCACCCTGGTGCTGACCCCGGACGGGGAGGTGGTGTTCGCCGCCACCTACCTGCCGCCCCGCGACGGGGACCGCGGCGCCCCGCGCGGGCTGCTCACGATCCTCGATCAGCTCGAGCGCGGGTGGGCCACCGATCGGGAGGGGATGACGGCGGAGGCGGCCGCGAACCGGCGGCGGGTGTCGGAGCGGGCGACCCCACCCCGGGGCCGGTGCCCGGAGCCGAGGCGGTGGCGTTCGTGGTCGGGCGGCTCCTGGACCAGCTCGACCCCGAACACGGTGGGTTCGGGCGCGCGGCGAAGTTCCCGCGGCCGGTCGCGCTCGACCTGGTGTTGGCGCACGGGGAGGGGGCGCGGCTCCGCCCCACGCTGGACGCGCTCGCCGACGGAGCGGTGCACGACCCCGTGGGCGGTGGGTTCCACCGGTACGCGACCGACCGGGCGTGGGCGGCGCCGCACTTCGAGAAGACGACCGACGACAACGCGTGGCTCGTGTCCACCTGGTTCGACGCGGCGAGCGCGCTGTCGGAGCCCCGGTACGCCGAGCTCGCGCGCGAGACGCTGCGCAGCCTCGACCAGATGGCCGTCCCAGGGGGGGGCTACGGCGTCGGCCTCGACGCTGACAGCCTCGACCCGAGCGGGCTCCGGGTGGAGGGCGCGTTCTACACCTGGACCGCCGGCGAGCTCGCCGCGGTGATCGGGCCCGACGCCGCCGGTCCGCTCGGGGTGGGCGCCGAGGGGCGGTGGGCGCTGCGGCGCGCCGGTCCGATCGAACCCGGGTGGTGGCCGGCGCTCGCCGCCGCGCGGTCGAGCCGCGCCCGGCCCGCCCTCGACGACCTGTGGGTGGTGGGCACCAACGCGCGGGTGGTGTCGGCGCTGGTGCGCGCGGCCCGCGCGGGTGACGCCGCCGCGCTCGGGCGCGCGGTGTCGCTGGCCGAGCGCCTCGGGGAGGTCGGGCTGCGCCCAGACGGGCGGCTGCGCCACGCGGCCGGATCCGACGCGCCGGCGCTGCTCGACGATCAGGCGGCCGTGCTCGCCGCAGCGCTGGACCTGTTCGCCGCGACGCTCGATCCGCGGTGGTACGACGCGGCGCTCCAGCGGGCCGCGGCGATCGAAGAGGACTACGCCGACCCCACCGGCGGTTGGTTCCGCACCGCGGAGGGGCACGACCCCCCGTGGCTCCGACCGAAGGACGACGTGGAGCCGTCCGGCGCGAGCGGCACCTCGGTGGCGCTCACCTCCAGCCTGCGCCTGTACGCGCTCACCTCGGACCCGGGAGCGCTCGACCGTGCGGACCGCGCGTTGATGGCGTACGCCAACGCGGTGTCCCCCGCGATGCCCGGGATCGCGCTCGGCCTGGCCCGCAGGCACGCGCCCGGGGCGGTGGTGGTGGTGGGGGGGCCCGACGGCGGGGGAGCGGACGAGCTGCTGGCCGAGCTCGGCGGGTTCGCGCCCGGGCGTGAGATCTTGGCGGGCCCGGCGTCGGCGATCACCCGCGCGTCCCG
>JBEBJC010000199.1:0-11141 GCA_040080105.1 Myxococcota bacterium | reverse complement strand
AGACAGCCCTCGGCGGCCTCGACCCTGAGCCCGCCCGGGCGTTGCTGCGGCACCTCGCGCCGGCGGCCACTGGCGACGAACAGGCGCTGCAAGCCGTGCTCGCGCCGCTCGACGGCCTGCCGCTCGCGATCGAGCTCGCCGCGGCCCGCCTCGCGCTGATGCCCGCCCGCGCCCTCGCGACGCGGCTCGCCGGGTCGCTGCAGGTGCTGTCGACGGCGGGCTGGTGGTCGTCGATCGCCGACGCCGCCCGAGAGCGGTCCGACGCCGAGCGGGCGGTGCTCGGCGCCGCGGCGGTGTTCCCGCAGCGGTTCGACGCCCTCGCGCTCGAGGTGGTCGCGGCGCCGGTCCCTGCGCTCGACCCGCTCGCGGGCCTGCTCGACGCGTCGCTGATCCAGCGCGACGGCGACGGGTTCTCCCTCCAGCCGTTGATCCGCGAGTACGCGCTGGCGGAGCTGGTCCCGCCAGGCGCGGACGACCGGTGGTCGACCCACGTGGCCGATCAGGTGGCGGCGGCGCTGCCCGCGGCGGTGCGGTGGGAGCCCGACGCGCTGGTCGGGCTGCGCGAGGCGCTCGAAGACCTCGTGGTGGCGGAGCGCCGGTGCCCGCTGGGCGACCCGCGGGGCGAGGTGTTCGCGGCCGGGATCGGGCTCGGGTGCCGGTACGGCGGGCCGTGGGAGCTGGCGTTCGACGTGTTGCGCCGCCGCGCGGACCACTCGCCGGTCGCCCGGGTGCTGGCGCAGGAGTACGCGGTTCGCCGCGGCGCACCCGACCCCGAAGGGCTGCGCAGGTGTGTCGACACCGTCGACGACCCGGTGCTGCGCGGCCACGCCGCGTACCTGCTCGCGCGGGTGCTCACCGCCACCGGCGACCTGGACGGGGCCGAGCGCGCCGCTGGGGTGGCGGAGGGCTCGGGCGACGACGGGGTGGCGGCGCTCGGGCTCGACGCGCTCGCGAGCGTACACCGGGCCCGGGGCGAGCCCGAGCGGGCGATCCACGCCTACGACCGGGCGCTCGGGCGGGTGCAGTCCGACCGCTCCCGCATCGTCCGCGCGGCGGTCGCGCTGAACTACGCCTCCACGCTGGCCCGGCTCGGGCGGCTCGACGCGGCGATCCCGCGCCTGCGGGTCGCGGTCGAGGCGGCCGCCGACCTTCAGAGCGGCTCGGTGGCCCGAGTGAACCTCGCCGCAGCGCTGCTCGAGCGCGGCGGCCAGGCCGAGGCGGCGGTGCCGCTGCTCGAGCGCGGGCTGGAGGGCGCCCGGCGCCTCGGCGACCGAGAGGCGTCGTGGACCCAAGCCACCTTGCTCGCGCTCGCGTGGGCGATCGCCGGGCACGGCGAGCGCGCGGACACCGCACTCGACGAGGCGGAGGCGCTGCGGCTGCATCGCACTCCGGCCCACGCAGCGGTGCTCGCCCTGCGCCGCACCTGGGCCGCGTTGGCGCGCGGCGACGCCGACGGGGTCCGCGCCCGCATGGCGTCGGGGGTGGCGCTGGCGTCGACCGAGGTGGAGCACACCCACGCGGCATTCTTCGCGGTGGGCGCGGCGAGGCGGCTCGGCGAGCCGCTCGACCCGACCCCGGCGCGGGCCCTGGCGGAGCGGCACGACCCCGACCTGCTCCCGTGGCTCGACGCGTGGGACCGCGGCGCCGACCTGCCCGACGACCCGTTCGCGACCCGGATGCCGGTCGACGTGTGGGCGTTGTACCGCCCGCCGCCCGGCCGGTGAACGGTTCACCCCGGTTCATCGTTGCTCCGCCGCGCCCTCGGCCACCGCGTTGCGCCGATACCTCCGAGTCCCGGAGGTCCGATGTCCCGACTCGTGATGTTCTCGCTCCTGCTGGCCGGCTGCGCTGCGCCGGCCGTGTTGCCGGTGATGGACGGCAACGGCGGCCTGGCCGGCACGTACGACCCGGTCGAGTCGTTGCTGTCCCTCGACGTGGACGGCGCCGAGGCCCGCACCTCGACCGGTGAGCAGGCCCCGCTGGACCTCGGCGAAGGGGTGCTGACCCACGACCTCGCGCCCGGCGACACGGTGACCGTGCTCGACGCCGACGGGGCCGTGCTGGAGTCGTTCGTGGTCGGCGAGCCCGACGCCGACACTGCTGACGTCGACAGCCGCTACGCCGCCTGCCGGTTGCTCTGATCCACCCCCTGTCCCGCGAGGTCGAAATGTCCCGATTCATTGGGTTCGTCCTGTTCTCCGGCTGCGGTTCGGCCGAGCTCCTCCCGCTGATCGACGCCGACGGCGCCCTCGCCGGCACCTACGACCCCGCCGGGTCGTCGCTGTCGGTGGACTTCGACGCCGCCTCGGCCGAGCTGTCGACCGGCGAGGTGGCGCAGCTCGACGCAGGCGCCGCGTTCGTCGAGGGGCTGTCTCCGGGCGACCAGGTCGCGCTGTTCGACGCCGCCGGCGAGCCGGTCGCCGTGCTCGAGGTGGCCGAGCCCGACGCCCCGCTGTCCGAGGAGGACGCGTCGAGCCGGTACGCCGGATGTGAGCGCGTCAACGACGGCGTCAACTGACCCACCACCCGATCCCTGGAGGTCCCCATGTCCCGCTTCGTTTGGTTCACCCTGCTCGCCGGCTGCGGCGCGTCCGAGCTCCTGCCCCTGGTCGACGCCGACGGCGCCCTCGCGGGCACCTACGATCCCGCCGCGGCTGCGCTGGCCGTCGACAGCGACGCCGCCGCGGCCGAGCTGTCCACCGGTGAGCGCGTCGACCTCGACGCGGGCGCCGCCGACGGCGTGCGCGAGCTGTCCCCGGGGGACGAGGTCGCCCTGCTCGACGCCGACGGCCGGACGGTCGAGGTGCTGGTCGTCTCCGAGCCCGACGCGTCGTTCGACGCGGAGAGCCGGTACGCGAACTGCTCGGCCGGCGGCATCGACGACGGCAGCTGACGGGGCAGTCCCCCGGCGCTCCGCCCTGTTTAAATGTTGGCACCTTCTCCCGGACGCGGGCCATTATGGGTCTGCTCCGGGGGAAGTCATGTCGGAGCGCTCGTCGTTCGCGGCGGTCGAGGCGGAGACCGCCCCCCGCCTGTACTTCGGCAGCCGGTGGGTCGATCTCGCCACCGGCCACCAGAGCGACGGCGCGCCGCTCCGCCCGAACGAGCGGCGCTTGCTCGTGTACCTGGCCGAGCGCCCCGACCAGTTCGCGTCGATCGACGAGCTCCACCGCGAGGTGTGGGGGTTCAGCGACAAGGTCCGCACCCGAGCCGCCTACTCCGCGGTGAACCGGCTGCGGGCGCTGATCGAGCCCGATCCTGCCGAGCCGCGGTACCTGCTGTCGGGCCGCGGCGGGTACTGGCTCACCGGCGCCCGGCGCTCCGACGCCGCCCCTCGCCGCGGGGTGCTGCCGAACCCGCTGACGCCGTTCGTCGGCCGCGCGGCGCTGCTGGAGGAGCTCCGCCGCGACCCGTCCCGGCTGCGCACGCTGCTCGGGCCCGGCGGCGTGGGCAAGTCGCGGCTCGCGCTCGAGCTCGCCCGGGCGGCCTCGCCCCCGGGTGGGGTGTGGTGGATCGACCTGCGCAACGTCACCTCGGTCGACGCGTGGGACGCGGTCGCCACCGCCGCCCTCGGCAACCCGGACCTGGCGCGCCTCGGCCCGGCGTGGGTGGTGCTCGACGACGCGGAGGGGGTCTCGGACCTGGGCCCCGCGGTCGCGCGGTGGCTCGAGGGGGCGCCCGAGCTCACGCTGCTGGTCACCTCGCGGGTGCCGCTCGGGGTGTACGGCGAGAAGCGGGTGGTGGTGCCGCCGCTCGAGCCCGACGACGCGCGGGCGCTGCTGACCACCCGCGCCGCCGCCCCCCTCGACGAGGGGACCATCGCCGAGCTGCTCGCCGCGACCGAGCGGCATCCCCTCGCGCTCGAGATCGTCGCGGCGCACGTCGGGCGCAGGAGCCGCGGGGAGCTGCTCCACCAGGCCCTGCCCGGCTCGCGCGCCACGCTGGCGTCGGTGGTGGAGCGGTCGTGGGGGCTGCTCGGCGACCCGGACCGCGCGGCGCTGGCCGCCCTGGCCGCGATCGACGGCGGGTTCGACGCCCGCGCGGCCGAGGTCGCCACCGGAGGGCGGTCGCTCGAGGCCCTGCTCGACGCGTCGTGGTTGACCGTCGAGCTCGCGGGGTCGGAGGCGTGGATGCGGGTCCTCGCGGTGCTGCGGGCGTTCGTGCCGGATCGCGACCCGACCGCGCTCGACCGGCTGCTGGCGTGGGTCGAGGCGGAGACGTCGGCTGCCGGGCCTGCGGGGTGGCTGTCCGGGCGCGGTCCGCGGTTCGGCCTCGGCGCGGACGCTCACCTGCAGCTCGCGCGGCGCGCCTCGACCCGCGCGGCCGACCCGCGGGCGCGGGTGGTGCTCGGGCTCGCCCTGTCGTCCGACGACGCGCGGCTGCGCGGGCCCGTCGACGCGGCGATCGCCGCCGGCCCCGACCCGGTGCTCGGGTTCCACCTCCGCCGCTGGCTGGTCACGAGCGCGTACGCCGCGCCCGAGGCGCTCGAGCCGGTCCCGGACGACCCGACGCTGCAGGCGGTCGCGGCGCTCGAGCGGGCCGAGGCCGGCACCCGGTACGGAGACTGGAGCGGGGCCGTCCCGTCGCTCGAGCGCGCCGAGTCCCTGCTACCGGAGGTCGACCCGTCGCTGCGCACCGGGCTGCAGGTGCGGCTGTTGGCCGGGTGGACCGGGGTGCGCCGCGACCCGGAGCGGGTCGAGGTGTCCCTGCGCGCGCTCGTCGCCGACACCGGTCCCGACACGCCGGCCGAGGTGCTCGCGCAGGTGCGCGAGCTGCAGCTGCTCGCGGCCCGGGTCCACTACCGGTGGGACGAGGCGACCCGGATCGGCGGCGAGCTGCTCGCGCTGACCGAGCGGTTCCGCGCCCGCCCACCCCTGGTGGCGAACGCACACGGGGCGCTGCTGGTGGCCGCGTACCAGCAGCTGCGGATCGACGACGCGCGGCGCCACGCGCAGCTCGCGGTGGGGGCGCTGCGGGCCTCGCGGTTCGCCGAGCAGTACCGCGGTCAGCTGCGCCAGGCCGCGTGGCAGCTGCACCAGCTCGACGCCCCGGAGGCACTCGGGTGGCTCGCGGAGGCCGAGTCGACCGAGTCCGACACCCCGGACGGGGAGGTGTTCGCGCCGATGCACCGCTCGGCGCTGGCCGCCGCCGCCGACGGGCCTGCGGCGGGGCTGCCGGCGGCCGGGCTCGCGGTCACGCGCGCCCGGCGCTCGGGGGTGTACCTCGCGCACGCCGTGGCGTGGGCGATGGAGCTGCTCACCGGCCTCGGCGACGACGACGGCGCGCTCGCCGTGTCCGATCCCGCGGCGTCGGTCACCCACTGGTCGCTGGTCGACCTCACCCGGGCCGAGCTGCTTCTCCGCCGCCGCGACGAAGCCGGCGCGCTCGCGCTCGCCAACGGGGTGCTCGCTCGGTCCGAGCCGCCGATGCACACCGCCCGCGCGCACGCGATCGCCGCGGTGTGCGCGGCCCGCGCCGGCGACGGGCCGGCCGCCGCGCTGCACCTCGCCCGCGCCGACGTGCGCGGGTACGGGGAGTGGTGGATCGCCCACCACCGGCGCGAGGTCGAGACCGGCTCGGCGGGCCGCCCGTACGACGGGTGGGTCCCGCGCTCCAGGCCGGGGACGCGCCGGGCGCTCGGCCTGGACCCGCGCTGACGCGTCAGGACACGATGTCGGAGCAGTTCCCGTACCGGCTCGACGCGTCCTCCTCGGACAGCGCCACGTCGGGGTCGGACACGGTGAACGTGCCGATCGCCTCGCCGTCCACGCCGAGCAGGACGATCTCGTCGCCGGGGACGAGCGGCTCGACGAGCTCCGCAGCCCCCGCGTCGAGGTCGACCGTCTCACCGGTCGACAGCTCGGCCGAGGCCGCGTCCACGTCCACCACGAGCGACGACGACGCCGGGTCGTACGTGCCCACGAGCTCCCCCGCGTCTCCCACCACCGGCAACAGGTCCGACGACGCGCACCCGGCGACCAACGACACCACCAGCCACAGACTCTTGTTCATCACAGTCCCTCCACGGTGAACACGCGCTACATCAACGACCCACACCCCGCGTACCGGCTCGACACGTCCTGCTCCGCCCACGCGGCGTCCGGCTCCTCCACGACCAACCACCCGACCGGGTCGCCGGCTGCGTCGAGCAGCTCGAGCTCGTCACCTGGCTCGAGCGCCACCGTCGCCACCCCTTGTTCGAGCGGCACGGTCTCGGTCGGGGTCACCACCCACGACCCCTCGACCTCCAGCGTCAACGACGCCGCCGCGCGGTCGTACGCGCCGGCCAGCGCGCCGTCCTCGGCTACCACCGGCAAGAGCTCGCCCGACGCGCAACCCGCGACCAGACACATCCACAGAACCCTCATCCGACCCTCCTCACAGCGGCTCGATGCCGCAGTCCCCGAACCGAGTGGACGAGTCGGACTCCGACAGGGTCAGGCTCGACTCGTCCACCCACAACACGCCGATCGAGGTCCCGTCGGACCCGAGCACCGAGATCCGATCCCCGGGGACGAGCTCCTGGTCGAGCCACGCGAAGCCGTGGTCCAACACCACCGTCTCCCCGGTCGACAGCGCCGCAGAAGCCGCGTCCACGTCGATCGACAGCGCCGACGCCGCCGGGTCGTACGTCCCCGCGAGCTCGCCGTCGCGGTCGACCACCGGCAACAGCTCCCCATCCGCGCAGCCCAGCAGGACCGCGCACCACCAACCGTGCTTCACGTTCACCTCCGGGGGTTCAGCGACCCCAGTTCACGACCTCGAGCTCGGTGTCGCCGCCGTCCCACGCGACGGCGACCCGGGTCCCCGGTGCCAACTCGGCCAGGTGGTCCATCAGCGCGCCGGCGTCCACGTCGTCGGGGGTCAGGCCGTCGACCGCGGTGACGCAGTCGCCCGCGCCGATCCCCGCCGCGGACGCGTCGGAGTCGCCGATCACCATGCCCACCACGAAGCAGCCGTCGGCGACCACCGACGACCGGAAGCCGAGGCCGACCCACTGCGGCAACGGGTCCCACTCGCCGCTGGTGTACGTCGACAGCGACAGCTCCCCCGCCGGGGCGTCGACGCCCAGCACGAACCGGCGCAGCACGGTGTGGCCGAGCACCCCGTCGATCGGCCGGTCGACCTCGAGCTCGAGCCGGACCAGCGACTCGGTGAACACCTCGTCGGTGACCGACACGGCCACCGAGGGCACGTCGAGCCCGCCGATCGACACGTCGGCGGCGCCGACCTCGAACGCGTCGTCGCCGAAGTCGAACCAGTGGGCGGGCAGCCCGATCCGGTCGCGGGTCCGCGGGTCGACCATCAGGTAGGTCGCCGCGGTGTCGAGGAGCAGCGCGAGGGGCTCCCCGTTCACCTCGACGTCGACGATCATCCGCGAGTCGCGGAACGAGAAGCACGGGCCGTCCCACAGGCAGGTCTCGCCGTCGCCGGTGGGCTCTGCGGCCAGGGTGGTCGCGACCTCGATCCCGGGCGGGGCGTCGCCGAACCACAGCCGCTCGGACCGGGGGTCCATCCAGAACGCTTGGCGGAGCAACACGTCGGCGCCGACGATCCCGCCGAGCCCGACGATCTCGCCGTCGGCCTCTGCCTGCAGCACCGGGTCGGGCAGCGCCTCCGACACCACCACCTCGACGTCGCGGACCTCCCCCACCGACCAGTCGGGGACGGTGCGCAGCCCGGGCTCCCCGCCGACCACCGACGGGCGGAGCTGGGTCCGCGGCGTGCCGGTGTCCACCAGCAGCCAGTGGCCGGTCGAGTCCTGCACCCACGGCACGACGGTGTGCACGTACCCGGTGGACCACGGCTCGTACGTCGGCCCCGCGCACGCAGTCAGCAGCAGGAACATCTCTCCTCCGCTCGACCGTCCTATCCGTGGACCGAGCGGCGGAAGCCTGCGGTGTACGCTCGTGAACGGTTCTCCGCGCGGGGATACGGGGCGGCCCGGAGGGACCGATGAGCCGGGATCTGGCAGGTAGGGTCGCGCTGGTGGCGGGGGCCACCCGCGGGGCCGGGCGCGGCATCGCCACCGCGCTGGGCGAGCGCGGCGCGACCGTGTACTGCACCGGACGCACCACCCGGAGCTCGTCCTCTCCGATCGGGCGGCCGGAGACGATCGAGGAGACGGCCGAGCGGGTCACCGCCGCCGGCGGCGATGGGATCGCGATCCGGGTCGATCACTCGGTCCCGGACGAGGTCGCGGCGCTGGCCGACCGGGTCCGGGCCGACCACGGGGGCCTCGACCTGGTGGTGGACGACCTGTGGGGCGGCGAGAAGTCGATCGAGTTCGGCGTGCCCCCGTGGGAGCTGGACCTCGGCAAGGCGCGGGCGATGCTCGACAGCGGGCTGTGGACCCACCTGGTGAACGTCCGCCACCTGTCGGGCCTGCTGCGGGGACGGCCGCGGGCGCTGTGGGTCGAGGTGACCGACGGCGACGCGTTCGGGTACCGCGGCACGTTGGTGTACGACCTGGTGAAGATGTCGGTGATCCGCCTGGCGTTCGGGCTCGGGCGCGAGCTCGCCCCACACGGGGTCACCGCGCTCGCGATCACCCCTGGGTTCCTCCGGTCGGAGGAGATGCTCGCGCACTTCGGGGTGACCGAGGAGCGCTGGCGCGACGGGATCGCGCAGGACCCGAACTTCGCCGCGTCGGAGACCCCGCTGTTCGTGGGCCGGTGTGTGGCGGCGCTCGCGGCCGAGCCCGACGTGGCGCGCCGGAACGGGCGGGTGTTCGCGTCGTGGGACGTGGCGCGCGAGCACGGGCTCGCCGACGCCGACGGTTCGCGCCCCCACTGGGGCGACCACTTCACCGCCGCGTTCGGTCGCCCGTTCCGCCGCGCCGACGACGCGGCCTACACGGCGTGGGAGCAGGACGGGTCGTTCGACCTCGCGATGGCCGCGTCGCGAGACTGAGCCGGATCAGAACGACCAGCCGAGCGTCGCCTCGACCACCGGCAAGATGCCGAGCACCTTCACGTCGCCCTCCTGCTCGATCACGTCGGCGTCTTCACCGGCGACCCACGAGTTGTAGGTCGCGCCGAGCCCGAACCCCGCCGACAGGCCCGGGTTCCACACCGACCGCCACCCCGCGACCGCGCCCACCCCGAGCGACCCGCTCCGGTGCTCGACCACCGGCTCGCCGAACGACGCCACCGACGCCTCGAGCGACCGGTACACCACGCGCGGCCCGAGGTACACCCCGTGCATCCCGTTGCCGAGCGGCTGCAGGTCGAGGCCGGCGCGGGCGTCGACGTGGCGCGCCGACAGGCCGAACAAGCTCCAGTTCGAGTACCCGCCGCCGACCATCAGCGTCAGGTTGTCGTCGAGGCTGCGCAGCACCCGCCCGCCGATCCCCGGCGGGATGAACCGCGGCCCGAGGATGATCTGGGTCTTGTACCCGCGCTTGTCCTTCATCTCGAACGGCCCCGCCTCGATCAGCACGATCTCCGGCTTCTCGGGTGCCTCCTCGGACCTCGTCGCTGCCAGCGCCGCCCCCGTCGTCCACCACATGCGCCCTCCGTCGGAGTTGGACACCGCGCGTCGCGCTCACCGTACCCGCGGAGCACGAACCGTGCCCCGGATTTGCCCACCCCCGTTCGAAATCGGACCACCGGACGGCTACGAACGCAGCATGGCCGAACCCTGGCACGCCCTCCCTCCCGCGGACGCCGCCCGCGCCCTCGACACCGACCTCGCGGCCGGCCTGTCCACCGCCGCCGCGGCGGAGCGGCTCGAGCGCCACGGCGAGAACCGGCTGGTGCGGCGCCCCCGCCGGGGTCCGCTCGGGATGTTCCTCGCCCAGTTCACCGACTTCATGGTGCTGGTGCTGATCGGCGCCGCCATCGTCGCCGGGGCGCTCGGTGAGCCCGCCGACGCCGCGGCGATCGCGGTGATCGTCGCGCTGAACGGGGTGCTCGGGTTCGTGCAGGAGTACCGGGCCGATCGCGCGATGGCCGCGCTCGAGGCGATGTCGGCGCCGGTCGCGCGGGTGATCCGCGACGGGCGGGTCGCGCCGATCGACGCCGCGGGCCTGGTGCCCGGAGACCTGGTGGCGCTCGACGCCGGCGCGATGGTCCCCGCCGACGTGCGGCTGGTCGAGGCCGCCCAGCTGCGGGTCGACGAGTCGGCGCTCACCGGCGAGTCGGTGCCGGTCGACAAGTCCACCGCGCCCGACCCGGCCGACGCCGCCCTCGCCGATCGCCGCTCGATGGCGCACGACGGCACCCTGGTGACCTACGGCCGCGGGCTCGGGCTGGTGGTCGCCACCGGGATGACCACCGCGCTCGGGCGGATCGCGGCGATGCTGCAGCAGACCGAGCCGACCGAGACCCCGCTCCAGCGGCGGCTCGCGCGCCTCGGGCGGGCGCTGGCGCTGGGGGTGCTGGGGACTGCGGGGTCGTGGTCGCCGCCGGCCTGGTGCGGGGGGAGCCGCCGCTCGAGATGTTCCTCACCGCCCTGTCGCTCGCGGTGGCGGCGATCCCCGAGGCGCTCCCGGCGGTGGTCACGGTCGCGCTCGCGCTCGGCGCGGGCCGGATGGCGCGGCGCCACGCGCTCGTCCGCCGGTTGCCGGCGGTGGAGACGCTCGGGTCGGTGAAGTGGATCTGCACCGACAAGACCGGCACCTTGACCGTGAACCGGATGGCGGTCGACACGATCGACGGCGACGGCGACCCGGCGGTGTGGATGACCGCGCTCGCGGTCTCGGGCGACGCGGAGCGCACCCCGGACGGGGTGCAGGGTGACCCCACCGAGGTCGCGCTGGTCGAGGCGGCCGAGGCGCGCGGGTTCGAGCGGGCGGCGTGCCTCGCGCGCCTGCCGCGGGTGGCCGAGGTCCCGTTCGGCGCCGACCGGGCGCGGATGTCGACGATCCACGCCGACGGCGACGGGTGGGTGGTGTTCACCAAGGGCGCCGGCGAGCGGGTGCTCGAGGTGTGCGCCCGCGCGGCGTCGGGCGCTCCGCTCGACCGCGAGGCTTGGCTCGGCCGGATCGAGGCCCTCGCGGCGCGGGGGCTGCGGGTGATCGCGTTCGCGACCCGCCGGCTCGATAGGCTCCCCGCCGATCGGGCCGAGGTGGAGCGCGACCTCGAGTGGCTCGGGATCGTGGGGCTGCTCGACCCGCCGCGGCCCGATCGGCGGGGAGC
>JBEBJC010001236.1:0-2374 GCA_040080105.1 Myxococcota bacterium | reverse complement strand
TCGAGCGGCTCGCTCTCGAACACGTCGAGCCCGACACCGGCCAGCCTGCCCTCGCTGAGCGCGTCGATCATCGCCTGCTCGTCGATCACCGCGCCGTGGGGCACGAACCGGTTCGCGGCCAGCGTCACGCCGACCACGGTGGCGCCGATCCCGACGAAGCACCCGGGGCCGAGCACCGAGTCGTGCACCACCGCCTTGAACCCGACGAAGCAGTCGTCGCCGATCGCGGTCGGGCCGTGCACCAGCGCCTGGTGCGCGAGGGACACCCGATCCCCGAGGTGGATCGCCCACCGCTCCCCGGCGACCAACACGTGGCGGTCCTTCAGCGCGTGCAGCACCACGCCGTCCTGGAGGTTGCAGTTCGCGCCGACGTAGAACGGGCTGCCTTCGTCGGCCCGGACCGACGCGCCGGCGGCGACGTGGACGTTCGGCCCGAGCACCACCCGCCCGATCAGGGTGGCGGCCGGGTGCACGAACGCGGTCCGGTGCAGGCTCGGCCGCTCCGCGACCTGCAGGCTCCACGACGGGGACGCGAGCTGGACCTCGTGCGCGCCCGGGCGCACCCGCCGCCGGCGGTTCGCCTCGCGCCGAGCCTCGAGCACCTTCTGCACCGCGAACCCGACCGCGTACAGCACCAGGGCCGACACCACGCCGCGCAGGAAGTCGGTCACGATCACCGCGACCGCGGTGTAGATCATCAGCCCGATGTGCGCCCGGCCGAGGTGCACGACCTCCTCGACCTCCTCGCGCTTCACCATGTTCGACGCGACGTACAACAAGATGCCGCCGATACACGCCATCGGGACCCGGCCGAGGTACGACGCGAGGTAGAACGCCAACAAAAGCTTGAGCGCCGCCTTCAGGATGCCCGACAGCGGCGAAACAGCGCCGAGCTTGATGTTCGTCGCGGTGCGCGCGAGGGCGCCGGTGTGAGGGAACCCGTTGAGCAGCGGCACCAGCGCCATCACGTGGCCCTGACCCCACAGCTCCTTGTCCGGGTCGTACGGCTTACCGGTGTTGCCGGCGAGCCGGTCGGCCATCCGCGAGCACAACAAGCTCTCGATCGCCGCCACGAACACGATCGCGAGCGCGGCGTACCCGAGGTCGAACAGCACCTCGGACGAGAACCCGGGCAACGTGGGCGGGGTGAACATCACCGCCACCGGCGGGATCTCCCCGTACTTGGTCGACACGAGCGCCAGGCCGGTCTGGGCGAACAACGTCTCGCTCACCACCACCCCCACCGCCAGCGCGACGAGCGGCGCGGGGAGGAACGGCGAGACCTTCGCGAGCGTGCGGGTGATCCACAACGTGCCCAGCGCGAGCACCACCGCCTCGATCTCGAGCGTGCCGAAGTGCTCGCGCACCGCCGCGATCTTCTCGAAGAAGTCGTACCCGAGCTTCGCCTTGAGCCCGAACACCTCGCCCACCTGCGACAGCGCGATGGTCGCGGCGATCCCGATGGTGAACCCGACCACCACCGAGTGCGGCACGAGCTTCACCACCTTGCCGGCCCCGGCGAGGCCGAGCCCCCACAACACCACGCCGGCGAGCAGCGACGCGGTGACCAGGAACCCGTGGTCGTACTGGGCCATGATCGCGGCGATGATCGGGATGAACGCCGCGGTAGGGCCGTACACCTGGTACTTCGACCCGCCGAACATCGCGCCAACGAACCCGGCGACCGCGCCGCCGACGATGCCCTGCTCGGGGCGCAGCCCGCTCGCGATCGCGAACCCCATCGCGAGCGGGATCGCGATCAGCGCGACCACCAGGCCCGCGCCGAGGTCCTTGGCGAAGTTCGCCGCGACGTTGCCGCGCAGGAGGTCCTCGAAGCGGTCGTCGAACGGAGTGAGGAAGTGCTTGAGACGTCGCCAGACGACAGTCATGGTCATCCATCAGGGCCGGAGCCCGGTCGAGAGGGGGTGCGCGCCGCCCGCACGAGGGCGAACGGGGGGCAGGCACGGGAGAGCCGCGCGCCTCGAGGCGCGCCGGAGCCGTTCAGCAGCGACGGTCGATCAGCCGCGTGGAGGGGGCGAGACCGGCGCTGCGCGATGTTGGTCGGGTCGATCGGCGTGGGCCGCGCTCTTCACCAGGCGCTCGGACGCCACCACCGACCACTGCCCCACCGCCGGGCGGTGGGACTCGTCGTCGTCCTCGTCGTCGTCCGACGGCTCGACCTCACACCCACCGTCGACGGTGGAGGCGTCGGCGGCCGAGGCCCCGATCGCGTCGTACACGGACTCGGCCCGCGCCGCCCCGAACGAGGCGAACAGCAACACGAGCAGCGTCAGCAGGCGGAGGATCGACACGGTCTGGACGGTAACGGCGCTCGGCCACACCCGCCACCCCGCGGGCCGAGACGTCCCCCGAT
>JBEBJC010001235.1:0-2377 GCA_040080105.1 Myxococcota bacterium | reverse complement strand
CGGCGCTCTCTGCCGAGGAGCTGCACGCCATCCGCCACATCATCGCGACGTCGCCGAGCGCGGCGAGCACGGCGGGCGCGGCTGCCTCGTCGCCGGCGTACCGCGCGAGCCCGGCGCGCACCAGCAGCGCCTCGACCACGCCTTCACCGCCGTCGGCGATCACCACGGCGCACAGCTGTTCGCGCTGGCCGAGCGGCAGGTTCGTGCCCGCACCCAGCAGGTGGCGGGCGAGCGCCGCGCGCCCCGTCGGGTCGACCGCGTCCCGGAACACCGCCCACAGGAGATCGAGCTCGGCGAACAGCCGCTCCGACCGCGCCTCGGCCGGCTCGTCGGGCAGCGGGGCCGCGCGGGCCGTGGCCCACCGGAGCGCCACCGACAGCGCGTCGGCCCGCTCACCGAGCGCGTCGAGCGCCGAGGACGCGAACAGGCGGACCCCCTCGAGCGTGGCCGCCGCCCCGGGCCGCACCTGCACGAGCCCCGCCTCGGCGAGGAGCTGCAGCGGATCGAGTCCGCCGCACAGGCGCTCCGCGAGGGCCAGGGGCGTCCGGCCGGGGACGACCGACAGCCGCGCGAGCGCCCGCTGCTCCGCGGGGCCGAGCAGCGCCCACGACGCCTCCAGCACCTGCTCGAGCGTGCGGTGGCGGTCGGGCACGTGTGGGGCCACCGGCGACACCAGCAGCTCGCCGCGGCGGGCCCCGAACCACGCGCGCAGCTCGTCGGCGGAGCTGCCGCGCGACCGCGACGCGAGCAGCTCGACCACCAGGGGGAGGCGGTCGAACTCCGCCACCAACGCCTGCACCGCGGAGGGCTCGTCGACCCCGCCGCGGAGGCGGTACAGGGCCACCGCCTCGTCGAGCTCGAGCAGCGGCACCTCGATCCGCCGCTCACCGGGGCTGTGCAGCGGCACCCGGCTGGTGACCAGCGCGCGCAGCTCGGGCGCCTCGGTCACCAACAGCTCGACCGCGTCGCGCACGGCCTCCACCAGCGGCTCCGCGTTGTCGAACACCACGAGCAGCGGCCCGCGCCGCCCCAGCGCGGCCGCGAGCGCGCGCCGCTCCCGCGCCACCGCCGGCACCGGCTCGGCGGCCAT
The DNA here is from genome assembly GCA_040080105.1 of Myxococcota bacterium. Lineage (GTDB taxonomy): Bacteria > Myxococcota_A > UBA796 > UBA796 > JACKER01. The sequence goes on along the minus strand of JBEBJC010001235.1, from coordinate 1,287 downwards.
CCCGGCCACGATCCGCCACAGGTCCTCGTCGCCGCGGGCGGGCACCAGGTCGCAGAACAGCGACGTGGGCGCGCGGCTCGCCACCACCCGGGCCAGGGTGGTCTTGCCGACGCCGCCCGGCCCGAGCAGGGTCACGATCCCCGGCGCCGCGAGCGCCTGCTCGATCGCGCGCACCACCGCCGCCCGCTCGAGCGCGTCGACCGCGGGCGGAGCGCTCGCCGGCCGCTCGACGAACAGCGCCACGCCGGCGCCGCGGAACGTCACCAGGTGCTTCGGCGCGCGGGGGTCGTCCTCGAGCTTCTCGCGCAGCCGCACGAGCGCGCGGTGCAGCGCGTTGTCACTCGCCGCGCCGACCAACGCGCACAACTCCTCCGGCGGGACCGGCTCCCCGGGCGTCTCGGCGAGCCGCCGCACCAGGCGGAGCTCGTTCGGAGAGAGGCTGCGCGGGCCACCCGGGCCGGTCACCGCCCGTTGGTCGAGGTCGATCGTCCGCTCTCCGAGAGGTATCCGCACCTCCGCCACGTCACGTGTGCGGGGGGCACCGGCAAGGACCACCGGCGGCGTGCGGCGGTCGCTCGGGCGGGATAGACCGGCCCGATGTCCACCTCCGACGCGTTTCGAACCACGTTCTCGTTCCTGGCCGACACCGACGCCGAGCGCGCGCTGCTCGAGCAGCTGGCGCTGCGGGTCACCGCGGTCCGCGCCGACGCAGGCCGCACGGAGTGGGTGTTCGACGAAGGCGGGCGGCGCGGTCAGGGGATCCTCCGCTCCGGTCCGCCCCACGAGGGCCCGATCGCGTCGTCGGTCCCCCCGTCGTACGCAGCGCTCGCCGCGCGGATCGGCCGCACCACCTGCGGCTACGGCGGCGGCGGCTCGCTCGGGTTCCCGGGGCTGACCGAGGAGGGCGAGCTCCAGCCGAGTGAGGGGGCCGAGGCGCTCGAGGAGGGCGACCCGGACGAGCTGGTGGAGCAGCTCGCCGACCGGGGCCTGTCGCTCGGCGACCTGCGCGACGCGTTCTACTGCGGGCAGAACTGGCTCCTGTTCGATCCGCTGCGGGTGGACGCGGCCGGGGAGCCGATGCTGGCCTTCGTGTCCCACGAAGGGTGCGAGTGGGAGGCGCTGCACGGCGCGGAGGGCCTGTCGTACCGCGGGGTGCTGCTCCGCCTGCTCGTGTGGGGGCTCCTCGGCACCACCGGCCTGATCGAGGGTGTCTACTCCTGAGGGCCCTCCCTGACTCGACTGCGCCCCGCGACACCGTACACGTCGAGCGGGTGGGGGGGGGGGGGG
>JBEBJC010000198.1:0-11183 GCA_040080105.1 Myxococcota bacterium | reverse complement strand
GGGCGGGGGCGCGGGTGCTCGAGCGGGGCGGAACGGCGGTGGACGCGGTCGAATCGGCGGTGGTGGCGCTCGAGGAGGACCCCCTGTTCAACGCCGGCCGCGGTGCGGTGCTCGCGGCGGACGGCTCGATCGAGCTCGACGCGGCGGTGATGGACGGGCGCGATCGGCGCGCCGGGGCGGTGGCCTGCGTGACCACCGCGCGCAACCCGATCAAGCTCGCGCGGGCGGTGATGGATCACACCCCACACGTGCTGCTGATCGCGCACGGGGCCGAGGCGCTCGCGCGGGAGCTCGGCCTCGAGCGGGTCGATCCCGAGTGGTTCCGCACGCCCGAGCGCGCCGCGCACCTGGCCGACGTGCGCGCCCGCGCCGAGGCGCGACCGGACGTGTACGGCACCGTCGGGGCGGTGGCGCTCGACCAGGCGGGCCACCTGGCGGCCGCGACCTCGACCGGGGGCACGGTGAACAAGCGGCCGGGTCGGGTCGGCGACTCCCCGATCGTTGGGGCGGGGACCTTCGCGTGGGACGAGACGGCGGCGGTGAGCGCGACGGGCCACGGCGAGCCGTTCATCCGACTCGGCGTGGCCGCGCGGGTGTCGGCGTGGATCGAGATCGGTGGGCTGTCGCTCGACGAGGCGACCGCGCGGGTGATGCTCGACCTCGAGCCCCTCGGCGGGCGCGGGGGGTTGATCGCGGTGGATCGCCGCGGGCGGGTCGCGACCCCGTTCAACACCGCCGGGATGTTCCGCGGGTGGCAGCGCCCGGACGCGCCGCCGGTGGTCGCGATCTGGTGATGCGCGGCCCCGACCGTCCGACGACAGTGGATCCTCGGGCCGGGTCGGGCGACAACAGGTGCAGGAGATGCCAATGACGTACGGTGCCGTTCTCGCGATGGTCGGGTGGTTCGGGTGCGCGGGAGAGAAAGAGGGGCCCACCGAGACCGGCGACACCGCGGCGGGCGAGACGTTCACCGTGCTCGGCGATCGCGCGAACCTCCCCGCCGCCGCGATCCTGTCGGTGTGGGGCTCGTCGAGCGAAGACGTGTTCATGGTCGGGTCGGACGACGGCGCGGGGCCGGTGGTGCTGCACTGGGACGGCGCGACCTGGTCGCGGCTCGCCACCGGGAGCACCGGGGACCTGTGGTGGGTGTTCGGGGTCTCGGGCCTCGACACGGTGTGGATGAGCGGCGAAGGGGGCCGGCTCCTCACCTACAGCCGGTCCGCCGGCACGTTCACCGAGGAGGTCGTCGCCGAGCCCGCGTTCAAGATGTTCGGGGTGTGGGCGTCGGCCGCGGACGACGTGTGGGTCGTGGGCGGCGACGTGAACGGCAACGCGGACGGCGTGGTGGTGCACTGGGACGGGGCGGCGTGGACCACCTCGTGGACCGCCGATCGCAACGATCAATCGCCCGACACCCGGCGCCAGGTGTTCAAGATCTGGGGCTCCTCACCCGACGACATCTTCGTGTGCGGCACGGGCGCGCTGGTCGCGCACTACGACGGCGCGGCGTGGGAGTCGCTGCAGAACATGGGCTACCGCGCGAACACCTACTTCACCGCGAGCGGCACCGGCCCCGACGACGTGTACCTGGTGGGCGGGGAGGGGAACGCCCAGGTGTTGCACTGGGACGGCGCGGCGTGGGAGGACCTGTCGCCCCCGCCGGACCAGATCGTCCCGATCATGAACGGAGTGTCGGCTTCCGAAGCCCATGGAACCGCAATGTGTGGCCAGTACGGATCCATTTACTGGCGTACGGGCACTGGTTGGGAGGCGGACCCGCGACCGCGGGCCACCTCGCGGGACTTTCACGCCTGTTGGGTCGACGAACAAGGGGCGGTGTGGGCGGTCGGAGGCGACCTCACCACGCTCACCGAAGGCGTCGTCGTGTATGGCGGAGAGTCCGTAGCCCCGATCTCCCTTTCCCGCTGAGGCCTGGCCCCTCGGGACCTTCGAGCCCGCGGGCCCCCGCCCGCGCCAAGAAAAACGACCGGACCGGAGTTGTACACCCATGCCCACGATTCGGAACCACTTTTTGTGGCCCGCCGCCGCGGCTGCCCTGCTCGGCGCCTGCAACGGCGAGAAGGACACCGCGGCCACCAGCGGCGAGACCGGGACCACCACCGCGCTCGAGCAGGTGATGCGCGGCTGCCCGACCGACGTGGGCACGATCTGTCCGTGGGCGGGCGCAGGCTACGGCGGCTGGAACGGCGACGACGTGCACCGGCTCGACGCGTGGTTCTCGTTCCCGATGAGCGTCGCGTTCCCGCCGGCAGGCGTCAGCGGCGACCCGATCATCTCCGATTGGAACAACCACAAGCTCCGGGCCGTGCTGGCCGACCCGACCGACGGGCTGCGGACCGTGATGGGCACCGACTTCTTGGGCGACGGCGACGACGCGCTGTCCGACCGCACCCCCGCGGGCGCCCCCGGCACCGAGGTCGCGCTGAACCACCCGACCCAGCAGGTGTACCTGCCGGACGGCACGCTGTTGTCCGACTCGTGGCACACCCACAAGTTCCGGACGTGGGACCCGCAGACCGGGCAGGTCCACGTGGTCCTCGGCTCGCGCCCCGGGCTGAACACCGCCGACGCCGACCTGAACCCGGACACGCCGCCCACCCCGGTCGAGTTCGGCCAGGACGCGGCCACGGTGTTGATGAACCAGCCGAAGGAGCTGTTCGTCGACCCGAACGACCCGAACCTCGTGTACTACGTCGACATGCGGAACGAGCGGATCCGCCTGTGGAACCGCTCGACCAACCTCGTCGACACCATCGCCGGTGAGACCGTCGACGGGGACGACGTGGACACCACCCCGGGCTCGAAGGGGTACTGCGGCGAAGGGGACGCCCTGCAGACCTGCTTCGGGTTCCCGAAGAACGCGAACCCGGAGCCGGGCGGCGCGATCGCGGTCAGCGGCGATTCGTCCAAGATGTACGTCGCGGACTCCGAGAACCACGTGATCCGGGTGATCGACCTGGTCGCCGGGACGATCTCGCTGTTGTCGGGCACCCCCGGCACCTCGGGCTTCGCCGACGGGCCGGCGGCCTCCGCCCTGTGGTACTACCCGTCCGACTTCGCGATCGACGAAGCCAACCAGGCGCTGTACGTCGCCGACACCAACAACCACCGGGTGCGGAAGATCGATCTGAACACCCTTGAAGTGAGCACCGTGGCCGGCAACGGCCAGCCCAGCTGTGAGGTCGCGCCCGAGGATCTGCTCGATCCCGCGGTGTGCAGCGGTCAGCACCACGGAGGCGACGGCGGCCCGGCTACCGAAGCCAACCTGTACCGTCCGTTCGGAGTGGACATCGACGGTGACGGCAACCTCGTCATCGCCGACACCTACGACCACCGGTTCCGGATCGTGTACCGCTGATCTCCCCCCTCACTTCTCGGAGTCTTCGATGATCGACCGTTCGTTCGCCCTGCTGCTGCCCCTCGTCGCGCTCACCGCGTGTAACCCCGACCCGGAGCCGGAGCCCGGGGACCCGTGTGAACAATCTGGCAACATCTGCACCTGGCTCGGGAAGCCCGGCGTCGCGGGGGTGTCCGGCGAGGGCCTCGACCGCCGGAAGACCTGGCTGTACCTGCCGGTCGACATCTCGTTCCGGGCCGACGGCACCGCCGTGTACCCGGACTACAACAACCACCGGGTGCGGATGATCGACCCGGACGGCCTCGTCCACACCGTGTCCGGCACCGGGATGCTCGGCGACGGCCCGAACACCATCGGCAGCGTCACGAACTGCTGGGAGGGTTGCGACTCGCTGAAGAGCGCGTGGAACCACCCGACTGAGGCGATCTTCAACCCGGCCGACGACACCCAGGTGTGGGTCGCCGCGTGGCACAACAGCCGGGTGAACGTGATCGACACGCTCGCCAACCAGATGACCTGGTTCGCAGGAACCGGTGGTCGTTCGTACGGCGCAACCGACGTGGACGCCGACGGCAACTTCCTCGACGACGCGATCATGGACCTCCCGTCGAGCCTCGCGTTCGCCGACGACGGCACGTTGTACTTCGCCGACCAGGCCAACCACCTGATCCGGCGGATCAACCCGGACGGGTCGATCGAGGTCGTGGCCGGCGAGCCGCGGCACGCCGGGTTCGACGGCGACGGCGGACCCGCCAGTGAAGCGCACCTGCACGGGCACACCGACCAGAAGGCCGATCCGGGCAGCAAGATGGCGCTCGACGGGAACCTGCTGTACTTCACCGACACCGTCAACGGCGTGATCCGCGTGATCGACCTCGACACGATGACCGTCGACCACGTCGCCGGCAAGTACGAGTCGCTCGGGCTCACGACCTACGTGGACGCGGTGACCGGCGTGTCGTACGAGGCCGACGCCGGGTCGGTGACCGGGTACGTCGACGGCCCCGCCGAGCAGGCGGTGCTGAACACCCCGCGCGACATCGCGGTCGGGATCGACGGTGAGATCTACGTGGCCGAGCCGAAGAACAACTGCGTGCGGGTGGTCGGGACCGACGGCGTCGTTTCCACGTTCGCCGGCCAGTGCACGGGTGAGCCCGGGTTCGACGGCGACGGCGGACCGGCGGCCGACTCGGTGCTCAACGATCCGTTCGGCGTGTCGGTCGACTTCGAGGGCAACGTGTACATCTCCGACACGAACAACCACGTGATCCGGCGGGTCAAGCACTGATGGCGCGGCTCTCCCGGGCAGCGCTCGCGGCGGTGGCCGTGGCCTGCTCGGGCGAGCCTCCAGGGCAGCCACCCGACCCGTGTGACACCCCCGGGGTGGTGTGCACGTGGATGGGCAAGCCCGGCCTGGCGATGTTGTCGGCGGACGGGCTCGACCGGCGCAAGGAGGGCCTGTACCTGGTGCAGGACATCGGGTTCTCCGGCGGCGAAGCGTTCGTGTCCGACTTCAACAACCACCGGATCCTGGGGGTCGGCGCCGACGGCACCTCCCGGACCGTGGCCGGCACGGGCGTCCCGGGCGACGGACCGCACGAGGGCGGCTCGTGCGCGGACGGGTGTGAGGCCCACTCCACCGAGATCTGGCACCCGAGCCAGGTCGCCGCCGATCCGGCCGACCCCGCGGTCCTGTACGCGGCCGCGTGGCACAACCACCGCCTGGTACGGATCGACACCCGCACCGACGAGATCCGGTGGTTGGTGGGCACGGGCGAGGCCGGCTACTCGGACGACCCGCCTCAGCTCGCGTTCCCGTCGTCGGTGGTCGCAGCCGCGGACGGCTCGGTGTACCTGTCCGACCAGGGGAACCAGGTCGTCCGCAGGGTCACCCCGGACGGGCAGATCGAGCGGGTGGCCGGCAGCCCCGGCGTCGGCGGGTACTCTGGCGACGGCGGCCCGGCGATCGACGCGGTGCTGCACGGGCACAGCGACTGGATCGGCGGCCCGACCAGCAAGCTCGCCCTCTCCGGCTCGACGTTGGTGCTGGCCGACACCCTCAACGGCGTGATCCGCGCGATCGACCTCGATCGCGGGACGATCGAGCGCGTGGCGGGGCGGTTCGTCCCGGGCGCAGACGTGGGCTCGGCGCCGGGGTACAGCGGCGATGGCGGGCCCGCGCTCGACGCGGTGTTCTCGCTGCCGCGGGCGGTGGCGGTGGGCCCGGCCGGAGAGCTGTACGTCGCCGACTCGAGCAACCACTGCGTGCGGGTGGTCGATCCGGACGGCGAGGTGCGCGCGTTCGCCGGCCGGTGCGGGGAAGAGGGAGGGTTCTCCGGCGACGGGGGGCCGGCGCTCGACGCGCGGTTCGACCTGCCCTGTGGGCTGTGGGTCGACGGTCGGGGCGCGCTGTACGTCGCCGACTCGAACAACCACGTCGTGCGTCGGATCGCCGCCGAGGCCGAGCCGTAGGCCGGATCGCGCGCGCCCCGGGGTGCGTAGGGGACTTCGCACCCTGCCTCGGTGGCGCCGGCCGATCAGGGCCGAACAGCCGGCCGGATGCGGATTCGTGCCGAACCGGGGTGTTGCTCCGGCGCAGCGCGTGCTACTCCCCGCCCACACAGGAGGCTGCGTGGGGGACAAGGCGAGGCTCACCTTGCCGGTGGGCGGTGAGGAGAAGACGATCGAGCTCCCGATCCTGATCGGATCGGAGCAGGAGCCGGCGATCGACATCGCCAGCCTGCGGGCCAAGACGGGGTACGTGGCCCTCGATCCTGGGTTCGTGAACACGGCGAGCACCACGAGCGCCATCACGTTCCTCGACGGGGAGCGTGGGATCCTGCGGTACCGCGGCGTGCCGATCGAGGACCTGGGCGAGCACTCCACCTTCGTGGAGACTTCGTACCTGCTGATCTACGGGCACCTGCCGAACAAGTCGGAGCTCGAGAAGTTCTCGACGCTGCTGACCCGGCACAGCCTGATCCACGAGGACATGAAGCACTTCTTCGACGGGTACCCGTCGACCGCCCACCCGATGGCGATCCTGTCGTCGATGGTGTGCTCGTTGTCGGCGTACTACCCGGAGCCGGTCGACACCGAGTCGATGGACATGTCCATCGCTCGGCTGCTGTCGAAGGTGCGCACCATCGCGGCCTTCTCATACAAGAAGTCGATCGGCCAGCCGTTCGTGTACCCGCAGAACTCGCTGTCGTACTGCGCGAACTTCCTGAACATGATGTTCGCGGTCCCGTCCGAGCCGTACGACATCGATCCCGAGATCGTGAAGGTGCTGAACCTGCTGCTGATCCTGCACGCGGATCACGAGCAGAACTGTTCGACCTCCACCGTGCGGCTGGTGGGCAGCTCCCGAGCGAACCTGTTCGCCGCGGTCGCTGCCGGCATCCTGGCGCTGTGGGGCCCGCTGCACGGCGGGGCCAACCAGGAGGTCATCGAGATGCTGGAGGGCATCCAGCAGCGCGGCGACACGGTCCAGCGGGTGCTGGACCAGGCGAAGGACAAGAACAGCGACTTCCGGCTGATGGGCTTCGGCCACCGGGTGTACAAGAACTACGACCCGCGGGCGCGGCTGATCAAGGCCGCGTGTGACAAGGTCCTCGCGAAGCTCGGCATCCACGACCCGCTGCTCGAGGTGGCGCTGAAGCTCGAGGAGGCGGCCCTGAAGGACCCGTACTTCATCGAGCGGAAGCTCTACCCGAACGTGGACTTCTACTCGGGCATCATCTACCGGGCCCTCGGCTTCCCCACGAACATGTTCACCGTGATGTTCTCTCTCGGCCGGCTGCCGGGATGGATCGCCCAGTGGAAGGAGCAGTACGAGGAGAAGGGCACGAAGATCGGCCGTCCGCGCCAGATCTACACCGGCCCGACCGAGAACCGGTACGTCCCGCTCGACCGCCGCTGACGCCGCCTCCGGCGAGGTGGTATCGTCGGCGTACGGTACCCCCGGCCGGACGGAGGACGGGTGTGGTTGCTCACGGTGGCCGCATGGGCCGCAGACGGTGCGCCTCCAGCTGAGCGCCCTCCGCTGCGCGCAGAGCCTGCGCGCCCGATCGCCCGCGACGTGCGGACGGCGCTGGACTCGCGCCGGTCGCTGCCCGACCGGGCGCGCGCGATCGTGGCGGTCGCGGCCTCGGTCGGGGGCGACGCCGACGCCGCGTTGAGCCGGATCGCGCTCGCGGTGGAGGGGGATCCCGCGCTCGGCCGGGTGGCCACCGCCGCCCAGCTGCAGCGCGCCGATCTGGACGCGCTCGCGACCGAGCCGTGGCCCGACTGGGCGGCGGCGCTCGTGCACCTCCGGATCGCGGAGGAGCTGCCGGCCGCGTGTGACGACCCTGCAGTGCGCGCGTTGCCGCTCCCGCCGCTCGAGGTCGCGCAGGCCTGCGGGTATGCGCTGCGGGCCGACGACCTGGCGCAGGCGGCGCGGTCCGCGCCGGACCCGGTGGCCCGCGCGCAGGCGGTGAGGCTGCTGACGGTGTTGGCAGACCGCGAGCCGGGACCGGTGCGCGAGGCGCTGGTCGCGGCGTTCGCGTGGGACGAGCCCACCCCGTGGGCAGGGGAGGGCCCGGCCCTCGATCGGCTCGAGCTGCCCGGCGACGCGCGCACCGCGCTCGCGACCGAGCTCGTCACCCGCAGGCTCGCGGCGGTGCAGGTGGGGAAACAAGAGGTGCCTCCCCGCCTCGACGCGGAGCTGCGCGCGGTCCTCGCGCCGGAGCTGGAGGCGTTCGGCGCGCCGAGCCAGACCGTGGACTGGCTCCACCTCCTCGCCGCGTCCGGCGCCGATCCGCGGGTGGTGTTGACCCGGTTGGGGCTCGACCGCGATCACCACTACGCGACGGTGCTCGACGAAGACGCCGCGCTGCGCGGCTCGGCGCGCGACCGGTTGCCGTTGCTCGCGCACCGGTCGCCGATCGTCCGCGCCCGGGCGGCGCGGGGGATGGAGGGCGACCCGGCCGCGTCACTCGACGCGCTGCGGCGGGCGTGGCGGTTCGCCCCGGGCCGGGGACCGCCGCTGCGGGGCGACGTCGGCACGCCGGCGCTGGTGCGCGCGCCCGCCGAGGCCGCCCGGTGGGAGCGCACCCTGGTCCGGTGGGCGCGCCGGAGCAGCCACCAGCGGGACGGGACCGCCCTGCGCGCCGCCCTGTGGTTCGCGGCCGTCCCGGCGACCACCACCGCGCTGACCGACATCGCCCGCGCCGACACCGCGCGGGCGCTGCTGAAGCTCGCGCGGCGCGACGAGGACCCGCAGCGGGCGGCCGACCTGGTCCAGGGGATGGACGCAGTGCTCCGCGGCGTCCCGTTCGATCGCGGCGCCCAGCCGGCCCCGGAGGAGGTCCAGCTCGCGCGCGACGTGTGGGCGAGGCAGGGCGCGCCACTCGCCGAGTAGGGCCTACGGGGTGCGCAGCCACCCGAGCGCTGCCCGCGCCCGCGCCGGGTCGGCGGCTCGGTCGGCGAAGGCCTCACACCGGGCGACCAGCGCGTCGAAGTCCCGATCGACCACCAGGGCCGTGTGGACCCGGGTCCCCCCCTCGGTCGTGGGGACCACCCCGGCCTCGAGCCCGTGGGGGCCTCGCTCGATGTACGGCTCGGGGGCCGGCCACGCGCGCGCCGGCACGAACAGCCAGGCGCCGACCGAGCCCGGCGCCAGGCGGCGGCGCATCCCCCACGCCACCCGGCCCATCGTGGTCCGCGGGTTCAGCTCGCCGATCGGCTTGAGGCGCAGCCCCGACGCGCCGCGCACCACCAGCGCATCGACCCCGAACGGGCCCACGAGCCCGGCCGCCGCAGCGGCCGTCCCGAGCGTGCGCGCCGCCTCGCGCAGCACGTCGAACACAGCGCCAGCCCGAGGCGAGTTCACGAACCGGCGGACCTCCGGCCCGAGCCCGGCGTCCGCCGGCCCGACGATCGACCCCCGGTACACCCCCCGCGCACACCCGAACCGGGTGACGCCGAGGATCTTCACCGTCGGGTCGAGCTCACCCTGGACCGACAGCTCGGCCACCACGTCGAGGTGGGGCTCCACCACCACCGGCCCCCACCCGAGCGCCCGCTCGACCCAGGTCCGCGCTCGCTCGTCCCACTGCGCCACCCGGAGCCGGTGGCCGCCCGCGGTCGACAGGCCGGCCTTGATCCACCGGTCGCCGTCGGCGCACGCCCGCTCCACTTCGTCCACCGTGCGGCACACCACGCCCACGTCGGCGGGATCGGTCGGCACGGGGATCGACAGCTGAAACTCTCGCGCGCGCTCCGCCCCCCACGCCTTGTCGAACGTGACCGCGGCGCGCGGATCGAACGGGGGGTGACCGAACGCCGCCAGCGCTGCGGACGCGCGGGGCGTGCGGGCCCACGGGCGGAGCTCGCGCACCCGCCCGTTCGGGATCGACGCGGGCTCGGGCCGCTCGATGACCTGCGGCATCGGGAACCCCGCGTCGACCAGGGTCCGCAGGAACCCGACCGACGGTCGCGGCGCGACCACCACGTCGTCGGCTGCGGCCAACAGGATCGGGATCGCCGCGAGGTCGTGCGCGACCCCTCGGTCGGCCGCGCGCCCTGCCAGCTCGTCCTCGGCGCCGGGGTCGAAGGTGAACAGCCGCGGCGTGCGCCCGCGCGACTCACCCGCCACCAGGACCGCCTCCACGAACGCGGGTGGGAGCCCGGCCCGCAGCCGGGCCTCCCGATCCGGCTCGGGCCCGCGGGCGCGCGCGGCGGTCAGCGGGAACCGGAGGTGGCGGGTGAACGCGTCGAACGCCGACTCCTCCGGGAAGCGGATCGCGTCGAGGTGGCGCGACGCGAGCCGGACGTGCCGGATCTCGTCGAGCTGCACGCCCCGCAGCACCGCGGCGGTGAGCCCGTCTCCGGCCTGCTCGAACGCCGCGGCCCAGTACCGGGCGAAGTCGAGGTTCGCCTGCTCCAGCACCAGGCCCATGCCCACGGTGAACGTGTCGGCGTCGGGGGTGGTCGACAACGCGTCCCAGAAGAACGCGCTCACGGGCTGCTCGCCGAGCGCCACCCCACACGCCGCCATCCGCCCGAGGTACGCGGTCAGGTGGCGCTGCTCGTCGGCGGCCGCCGCGGCCCACCCGATCCGGAGGCGGGGGTCGGCGTCCGGGAACCGCAGCAACGCCAGCGCGAACAGCTCGAGCGCGAGGAGCTCGTGGTTCGCGAACGCGTGCAGCAGCCGGCCGCGGTCCTCGTCCGAGGTGATGGACCGCGGGGTGGGCCGGCTCGCGAGCCGGCGCAGCGCCAGCGCGGCCGGGCGGCCGGGCGCCTCGGGTACCGCGCACCCCGGGCCTGGGGCGTGGTCGGTCCACCCGTCGGGCGGGCCGAGCTTGTCGTCCAGGACGGCGCCGTACAACACCCGCTCGGCGAACGCGCGGAGCTCCACTATTGCACCACCGGGGTCAACTCGCGCAGCCGGAAGTCGAGCTCGACCCGGTCGCCCTCGGACAGCTCACCGTCGCGGGTGATCCGGCTGAAGTGACCCATCAGCTGCGCCACGTCCCACGCGCTCGCGGTGGAGCAGGCCTGGTGCGCGCCGTCGAAGAACTTGGCGCTCTTCCGCAGGCCGCGGACCCGCTCGCGCTGGGCTGTCTGCCGGGTGGCGTGCACCACCGACCCACACAGGGTGTCGCCGTCCTCCATCGCCGCGACCACCAGCGCGCCGACCATCGCGGAGGATCCCAGCGTGAGGGCGGCCAGCGTCGCCGCCCCCCCGGCGGCGGCCCCCATCGCGAGCAGGACCACCGCGAGCGGCCACCACCGCCGCCTGCGCGGGGCCGGCGGGGGC
>JBEBJC010001234.1:0-2395 GCA_040080105.1 Myxococcota bacterium | reverse complement strand
CACCCCACCCGCGTCGTCCCACCACGCCACCATCAGCCCCGACTGGAGCCCGGTGGAGCTGGTGGCGGTCACGACGAGCCACGGGTCGTCTCCCGCGGGGAGCGCGCCGGCCGTGAGGTCCACGTCGACGAACACCTGTCCGGTGATCGCAGGGGCAGGATCCGGGACGAACGGCTGTTGCAGGTCGCTCGCGGTCAGCGGCGCAGCGGGCACCGCCGCCTTCGGCTTCCAGTCGCCCGCGTCGGACAGGCCGCGGGGGTCCCAGTCGTCGCCGGTGAGGAACCGCACCAGGGCGAGCTGGTTCAGCCCGTCGGCGACCGACCCGCCCCACACCTCGGCGAACGCGTCGACCACGTCGGGCTCGCCGCCGAACCCCTCGTTCGCCGTGGCCTCCCACAGCGCCACCCCGCCGGAGCCCTGCCCGTCGCCGCGCTTCTCGTCGAGCATCCGCACCCACAGCGCCGCGCCGTACTCGTAGCTGTACCCGAGGCCGGTGGCGTACCAGATCGTGTACGAGTCGCCGACCAGCGCCGGCGCCCACGGGATCTCCTGGAACGACGGCACGTCGTACGACCAGTACCCCTCCTCGGCCACCGTCCACTCCTGGGCCGCGGTGGCGGTGCCCTCCCACAGCGGCAGCGTGGGCTCGCTGAAGTCGGTGGCGTACTGGAGCACGTGGTTGAACTCGTGCGACAGGTACGACGGCACCGCCTGCATCGGCAGCTCCCGGTCGACCACCATGAACGCCGAGGCCGCGTTGTACCCGTCGCCGAGCGCGGGATCGGTGTCGTACCCGTCGGCCGAGACGAACGCGGCGAACGGCTGGTAGTCGACCAGGTACACGTCGAACTCGGGTCCGTCGGCCGCGTCGGGCAGCACCGGCGGGCGGAACCCGATCTGGTCCACCTGCACGTCCCACGCGCGCTCGAGCGTCTCGAGCACCCGCGGCACGATCTCCTGGCTGTTGGGGTGGGTCGAGTCGAACCACACCCGCACCGGACGGGCATCACTCACGACCGACAGGAACCCGTCGGTGGGCGGGCGCTGGAACGCCCGCAAGGGGACCTCACAGCCGTGAGGCGGAGGGAACGAAGGATCGGCCGAAGCTACCGCGGGCAGGACGAACCACATCCCGCCAGCCTATCGGAAATCGGAGGGGCGCGGACAAAACTTGTCCGCGTCGTCGGGTACGACGCTGTCGAACGAGTGGAGTCCCATGCTCACCGCCCTCCGCATCGAGAACCTCGCGATCGTCGAGCGCGTCGAGATCGGTTTCGAATCCGGGTTGACCGTGATCACCGGCGAGACCGGCGCCGGCAAGTCGATCTTGGTCCACGCCCTGCAGCTCGTGCTCGGCGGCCGATCGTCGGGCGACCTGGTCCGCACCGGGGCAGACCGAGCCGAGGTCGAGGCGCTGTTCGAGATCGGCGACGATCCCGCCGCGCGCGCCAGGCTGCGCAGCCTCGACCTGCCCGACGACGACGAGATCGTGATCCGGCGCAGCATCACCCCGAGCGGCCGGAGCCGCGCCACGGTCAACGGGGCGCTGACCACCGCCGCCCAGCTCCAACAGCTGGCGGTCGGGCTGATCGACATCTCGTCGCAGCACCAGCACCACACGCTCGCCGATCCGTCCACCCACCTGCCCACCCTCGACGCGTACGCCCGCCGACCCGAGCTCGTGGGCCAGGTGCGCGACACGTTCCGGGCGGCGGCCGAAGCACACGAGGCGGTGGCGCGGCTCGAGGCCACGATCCGGGACCGCGCCGAGCGCGAGGACTACCTGCGGTTCCAGGTAGCGGAGCTGGTGAAGCTCGACCCGAAGCCCGGGGAGATCGCGGCCCTCGAAGAGGACGCGTCGCGCCTGCGCCACGCCGACCGGCTGCGGGCCGCCACCAGCGGCGCGGAGGAGGTGCTGTACGGGCGCGAGCGATCGGTCTGTGCGTCCCTCGCGCGGCTCGGCGCGGATCTGGCCGGGGTCGCGTCCCTCGACCCCGCGCTCGCCGCGTTGTCCGACCGGCTCGACACCACCCGGGTCGAGCTCGAGGACCTCGCCGCCGAGCTCGGTCGGTACGCGCGCCGGGTCGACGGCGATCCGGACACCCTCGCCCGGCTCGAGGACCGGATGCACGCGCTGAAGCGGCTGGCGAAGCGGCACGGGGGGGATCTCGACGCCGCCATCACGTTCCGGGTGCAGGCCGAGCAGGAGATCGCCCACCTGGCCGACGCCGAGGGGGCGCTGCAGGCGCGGATCGCCGACGCGGAGCGCGCCGCAGCTGCCGCGTACGACCTGGCCCGCCAGCTGTCGGAGGTGCGGCGCGGGGCCGCCGACGCGCTCGGCAAGGCGATCGGGCGCGAGCTCGTCGATCTCGGGATGGGCGGGGCGGAGGTGATG
>JBEBJC010001233.1:0-2399 GCA_040080105.1 Myxococcota bacterium | reverse complement strand
CCACCCGGTCGCGCTGGCGCACCGCGGCGGCGTGGGTCGCCTGCACCGCTGCGGCGGCCGCAGCGGCGTCTGCGCGCACCGCGACCTCGACCTGGTCGGCGCGGGCGTCGGCGGCGGCCGCGTGGGACGCCGGCACCCGCCGGGCGGCCAACCCCTGACCGAACAGCGGGACGTCGACCTCGACCACCCCGCCGTAGTGGGCGCCCGACCCTTCGTCGGCGACCAGCGCCCCCACCGTGAGGTCGGGGACCCACCCCTCCACCGTGACCGCGGTGGACGTGCGCCGCAGCGCCGACGCCTCACTCGAGAGCTCGATCCGAGCGAGGTTGTCTTCGACCACCTGTTCGACGGCCGGCGGGGACGGCGGCTCGGCCGGGACGGCGGACATCGGCACCAGCTCGATCGGACCGCCGATCAGGGTCTCGAGCTCGGCCCGGCGGGCGATCTGGTCGAGCGTGATCGACGCGAGCGCGACCTCGGCCCGCTCGTACGCCGCCTCGTGCGCGAGGCGGTGCATCTCGGGCACGTTGCCGGCCTCCCGCAGCGCCACCGCGAGGTCTCGGGCGGCGGCGGCGAGCTCGACCTGCTCCCGCGCCAGCGCGACCCGACGATCGGCGGCCTGGGCCCGCAGCGCCGCCGCCCGAACGTCGTACGCGAGCCGCGCGGCGGCCGCCCGGGCGCGGGCGCGCGCGAGGTCGAGCTCGGCCGCCCCCGCCGACCGCCGGACCGGCGCGAGCGCGAGATCGGTGACGTTCCAGGTGGCCCGAAGGTCGGTCGCGTGGTCGGGGATCCACTCGACCTCGAGCGCCGGGTTCGGCGCCCGCCCGGCGGCGGTGCGCGAGGCCTTGGCCGCGTCGACCTCGGCCTCGACCGCGACGAGCTCCGGGTGGCGGGCGAGCGCCTGCGCCACCGCGCCCTCGAGGTCCACCGGCTCCCCGCGCGCGACGGCAACCACCAGCCACATCGCCCCTCCAGCCGACGCCCTATCGAGGCGCGCCGGGGCCGTGCCTAGAATTGCCACGCCACCCGCGACTGCACCGTGAGGTACGCGCCGTCGGGGTCGAGGCCGGCGGCCTCCAGCGGCAGCCGGTCGGTGACCCGCGCGTACCCTGCCTCGAGCGAGAACAGCAGGTGCTGCTGCCAGGTGTGCTTCAGCGCGAGATCGAGCTCCCACCCGAGCGCGTCGGCCTCGGGTTGCAGCGCCGCCGGGGTGGTGCACGGCACTGCGTCGGTCGACTTGCACCGGATCACCGCGCCGTCGGGGCGGTTCGGCCACGCGGCGACGAACCCGCCGACCACGTGGGTGTCCGGCCGGACCTCCACCGACACCACCGGGTTCACGTACCGGCTCGCGACCACGCCGCCGTTCGACCACAGGCCGCGGGCGCTGGTGGTGCGCTGCGACGCCGTCACTTGAGCCAGCACCTGCTCGTACAGCAGCAGCCCGACGTTGTGGTCCGGATGCAGGGCGCGCCCGGTGAACTCGGCGTCGGCCACGTCGTCGTCGCCGCTCGCGAACCCGGTCTCGAGCTGTGCGTCGAGCGCGCCGTGCAGGTAGCCGCCCTTCGCGGCGTACCCGAGGAGGTTCGCCTTCTTCTTCAGCGGGTCCGGCTGGGACGCGTCGGGCAACACGAGCGCGCGGGTCGTGCCGTCGATCGCCACCACCTCGGCCTGCAGGTGCACCCGGTGGCTGTGCGCTTCGAACGCCCCGTCGAGGATCCACACCTTGCTGTCGGTCTCGCGCTGGGTGCGGTTCACCGCCCACAGCCCGGCGGTGAGGTCCCCGGGCTGGCCGAGGTAGGTCACCCCTTCGCCGCGGTACGCGAGCACGTACACCATCTGGGTCACGTCGTCGTCGCTGTCGACCCACCAGTCGAGCGGGCGCGAGCTCGCGTCGACCCCGTCGTCCTGATAGCCGTGGTCGAGGTCGGTCACCCCGTCGCCGTCGGAGTCGCACCGGACATCGAACGCCGGGTCGCCCTCGAGCACCCCCGGGGAGCACTCGAACCCGTGGTACTGGAACAGCGGGTCTTCCACCAGCCGGTCGAACGCCACCGCGACGAACAGCGGGACGCCGCGGTCTTCCCGCCCGAGGATCCCGTCGAGCACCGCGATCGGGCGGGTCGCGAACAGGATCCGGTCGTTGGTGGTCGGGTAGCTCGCCTCGCCGAACGGCTGGTCGAACCCGTCGCCCGGCGCGACGAGCAGCCCCATCCCCCACTCGGACGGCATCCGCCCGACCCGCACGATCCCCACCGGCACCGAGAACTCGGTCCACACCCGGCCGAGCTGCACCGTCGGCAACTCGAGCCCGTCGCGGCCGGTGCTCGAGGGCTCCCCGGCGAACAGCGCGGTGCTCGCGAGGCTCGCGTTGTCGCCCCACGCCACGTCCTGCAGCC
>JBEBJC010001232.1:0-2400 GCA_040080105.1 Myxococcota bacterium | reverse complement strand
GCGGTCAGCCGGTCGTCGACCGAGGTGCGCACGATCGACGGGCGATCGCCGAGCGGGTCCGACGCGTCCATCTACGTCCGCCCGCCCCCGACGAGCCACGAGCGGGACTCCTCGACCCCCGGCCGGTACCCGAGCTCCTCGGCCCGGGCGAGCAGCGTGCGCCACCGCCCGCGCGCGGCGACCGGGTCCACGTGCTCGAGCCGCCGCGCGTCCATCTCGAGCGCGCCGAGGAACACCTCGGTGTACATCGACTGCATCGCGCGCCGCTGCAGCTCGGCCCACTGGTCGTCGGTCACCCCGGTCATCACGCCGGACACGAGCTGCCCGTAGGTCTGCAGCTCGGTGAACCCGAGCTCGCCGGCGCGCTCGACCGCGGTCTGGGCGTCCCGACGCCCGTCCTCGAAGAACCCCGCCACCAACGCCGACCGCGCCCGCTCGATCCGCCACAACACGAGGCCGAATCCCCGATCGTCGGGGGCAGGGATCGCCAGCGCCCGGTCGAGGTCCCCCCGCGCCCGCCACCAGTGCACCAGCGCGGCGGGCGTCTCGGGGTCGGCCGAGCCCACCTCCTCGAGGCCGGCGAGGGCGACGTTGCCTTCGGCGGGCTCGCCGGTCAGGGTGGCGATCTGCAGCGCGACCCGCATCGCCACCGGCAGCAGGTGGGTCAACGACAGGCCGCGGACCCGCCGGATCGTCTCGTCGAGCAGGTGGCGCGCGGGCAGCGTCTCGCCGCGCTCCACCAACAGCGTGGCGAGCACCAGCCCGGACTCGGCGTCGAGGACCGCGTCGCCGGTCTCGGCCACCGCCTCGCGCGCCGACCGGATCTGGTGTTCGGCCTCTCGCCGGCGCCCGAGCATCCGCAGCACCTGGCCGAGCCGGTGGGCCGACTCGGCGATCCCGCGCACGTACCGGTGCTGGCTCGCCGAGCGAATGTTCTGCTGGCACAGCGCCCGGCACCACAACAGATCCTGCTGCACCAGCGCGAGCTGGGCGCGGGCGTTGCCGATCCGCACCGCGAGGATCGGGTCGGGGCTCTCGGCGAGCAGCGCCTCGGCCCGCTCGAGGTCGCGCGGCGCCTCGGCGTGCTGCCGCAGGCCGAGCCGGCACCGGACCGCCAGCAGCAGCGCCTGCGCTTGGATCGTGCCGGTGGCGGACGAGCCGACCCGCAGCGCGGCGACGAGAGCGGTGCGCGCCTCTCCCATCCGCAGGCCGTACTCGGCCCGCAGCAGCCGGATCCGTTGCTCGTGTTCGGCGGTCACCATCAGCGCCTCGGCCGCGTCGACCAACGACAGGCGCATCGTGAGGGCGTCGATGAACAGCGCGACCCGCGCGCGCACCACCGCGAGGTCGAACGCCTGCTGCTGCGCGACCTCGTCGCCGCGGCGCTCCGGCCGATTCGGCAACACGTCGAGGGTCAGCAGCCACTGGCGGGCCTCGGGGTACAGCTCGAGCCGCTCCGCCTCGAGCGCCGCTGCCGCCGCCGGGTCCCAAGCCCGCGCCGGATCCCCGGCGAGCAGCCACAGCGCCGCGAGGTCACCCGCGTGGCGGTCGTTGATGGTCCGGTGCTTGCTCGTCTCCCACGCGGCGGCGAGCGCGGCGGCCGAGCGGCGGAGGTTCGCCAGCCGCGATCGGGCCAGCGCGCGGGCGGTCTCCCCCGCGAGCCTGGCGCCGCGGTCGTCCAGGGTGACCCACGCGCCACCTTCGGTGGTCCCCGCCGCCTCGCGCCACACCGGCACCGGGACCGGGGCGTCCTGCAACGCCAGCGGCCACACCGAGGCGTCGGGCAGGCTGAACGTCTCGTCGCGCCAGGCGGCGAGCGCCTTCCACGCGACCTCCATCACGAGCTGGGGCGGCGTCGGCCGATCGAAGGTCGGCGGCGCCTCCGGGCACAACTTCCGCGCGATCGCGTTCGCGACCTCCGGGGTCAGGCGCTGCACCGTGAGCTGCCCGGCGCGGTGGTCGCGCACCAGCCCGGTGACGACGTCGCGCGAGGTCGGCGTGGCCCACCGGCTCTCGTGCAGCAGGCACAGCCCGAGGTTCTCTCCGGCGATCGCCCCGAGCATCGGCAGCAGCTTGGCGGTGAACGGGTCGACCCGCTCCAGGTCGTGCACCAGCAGCAGCAGCGGCCGATCCCGCGCCACCCGCTCGATCAACCCGACGATCGACTTGCCGATTCGGCTGGTGTTGGTCGGCTCGGGCAGCCCTTTGCTGAGCGGCACCGGCAGCAGCGGCCAAATCTCGCGCAACACGGGCGCGCTGTCCCCGATCACCTCGGTCAGGTCGTCGTCGGACAGCTGCGCGACCAGCTCCTCCAGCAGGTCGCGCACCGGGCCGCCCACCCGATCGATCCGGCAGCGCAGGTGCAAGGTCCAGGTGCCCTGCAGGTGCGCCATCCGGTGG
>JBEBJC010001231.1:0-2401 GCA_040080105.1 Myxococcota bacterium | reverse complement strand
ATCCGGACTTGCTGCAGCTGGTGCGCGAGCGGGCCGCGGAGCTCGCCGCGTCGCTGGGCGAAGACGCGCTCGCCGCCGACCTGTACCGGGCCGTGGGCACGCCCGCGGCCCTGTACGCCGCCGCGACCAACGATCTGCGCGCACATCGCCTGACCGAGGCGGCCGCGGCGCTACGGACGTTGGGCTCCCCCGAAGCCGCCGCGCTCGACCGGGTGGAGGCCGCGACCTCGGTGCACCGGTGGACGTTCGACGAGCCCCTGTCCGCCGCGTTCGACGTGCTCGATCCGATCGCGGTGAAGGTCGATCCGCGCCAGCACGCGCTCGCGATCGGCGCGATGGCCGACGACGACGACCTGCTACGGATCCCGTTCCGATGGGACGGCGATCGGCTCGGCCTCAGCGTCGAGCTCGACCTGCAGCACCTCGAGTGGTCGGGCGGGGTGGCGTTCGAGCTGGTGGAGACCGCCGGGACCGATCACCTCACGGTCGAGGTGAGCGGGTGGGGCGGCGGCGGGCTGACCGAGCTGCAGGTCAGCTGCGCCGCGGGCGAGCTTTCGGCCGCGCGGGTCCCGTGGTCGGGCGACGAGGGGGCGGCGGTCGTGTTGTCGATCGACCTCGCCCGGCCGCCCGGGGACGTCCGGTGCAGGCTCGACGCGCCGTCGACGACCCACCGGGTGAACCTGCCCCTGTCCAGGTTCCCGCGCGGCGGGGCGTGGGAGGTCCGCGTTCGCCCGAACCGCCACGGATCGACGACCTCGCCGGCCCTCGCCCGGGTCGCGGTGCGCTCGCTGACGCTGACCGCGACCGACCTGCGGCTGGCGCCCCCGACCGACGAAGGGTCGGCGTGGCGGCGCGCGGTCGCCAGCGGTCAAGATCGACCGCCGCCGCTCGGGGAGAGCGACGCGGCGTGGGCAGTGACGCTGGCGCGGGCCGGTGACCCCGCGCGGGCGGCGGCCGCGCTGCGGGCCGCGCTCGACGCCTCGCCGGACCGGACCCTGCGCGAGCTGCGGCAAGCGCTCCGCCTCCAGCTCCCGACGTTCGGGTCGGTCGCGCAGCGGGTGCTCGGACCCGGCTACCTGGTGCAGTTCGCCCACGCGTTCGAGGTCCCGCTGAACCAGGGCGGGACCCCGGACCTCGCGCTGGCTCTCACCACCGGGCTGCCGCAGCTCGACCGCCCGTTGGTGGGCCCCGCCGCCCGTGAAGTGGGCGGCCGCCTGCTGGCCGCGCGCGGGCTCGCGTGGGTGTCGCTCGACCAACACGACGCGGCCGAGCGCGACCTGATCGCGGCGTTGGCGCTCGCCCCTGCCCGCTCGGACGGCCGCGGGTGGCAGTCGACCGCCCGCGTCGCGCTCGCGGGGCTGCACGCGAGCGTCGGCGACGACGCGCTCGCCCTCGCGCTGGTGCAGGAGGCGATCGAACGGTCCACCGCGCCCGAGATCACCTCGGACCTGGTGCGCGCGTCGCCCGAGCTCGGCCCGCGGTGCAGCGATCCCACGTGGGCGGCGGTCCTCCGCTGATCACGGGGTCGGGCCGACGTACCGAGACTGAGGGCGGATCATCCGACCGGTGTGCTGCTGCTCGGCCACGTGCGCCAGCCAACCGACCACCCGCCCGGCGGCGAACGTCGCGGTGAACGCGTCGCGGTCGATGCCGATCGCCTCGAGCAGCACCGCGGTCGCGAACTCCACGTTCGCCTTCAGCGGCCGGTCGGGCTTGAGCGCGGTCAGCGCCCGCTCGGCGGCCTGCTCCACCGCGCGGGCGAGCGCGAGCCGCCCCGGGGTGACCCCCGTGCGGGACAGCCGGACGATCGCCGCCTCGAGCACCGCCACCCGCGGGTCGCGCACCCGGTAGATCCGGTGCCCCATCCCCATGATGCGGCGACCCGCCGCGAGCTCGCCGTCGACCCACGCCTCCGCTCGGTCGGCCGAGCCGACCGCGTCCAACATGTCCAGCACCGGCCCCGGGGCGCCCCCGTGCAGCGGCCCCTTCAGCGCTCCGAGCCCGGCCGACACCGCCGAGGTCGGATCGGAGCCGGTGCTCGCCACGACCCGCGCGGCGAACGTGCTCGCGTTCATGCCGTGGTCGACCACCGTGCACAGGTACGAGCCGAGAGCCCGCGCCCGATCCGGATCGGGGGCGCCGCGGATCATCCGCACCAGGTCGGCGGCGTGGTCCAGCTCGGGGTCCGGCGCGATCGGCGCCCGCCCTTGCCGGCGGTGGTGCCACCGGGCCAGGGTGAGGCCGACCGCCGCGACCAGCTCCACCGGCGTCGCCCCCTCCAGCGGTCCGAGCGCCGCGCGCACCGCGACCGTCGCGTCGGCTGCGGCGGGCGCGTCCACCACCGCGGGCCACACCCGCGCCCGCGCAGCGCCGAGCGCGCCCACCCAGTGGTCCCCCCGCT
>JBEBJC010001230.1:0-2405 GCA_040080105.1 Myxococcota bacterium | reverse complement strand
CCCGTGTGGCTCGTGCCACCGACCCCACGAGGAGGCCGGCCCGTACCTGATCGACGCCGGGGTCGGCAACCCGGCGGTCGGCCGGTGCCGGAGCTGCCACGACGGCTCGACCCGGGCGCAGGAGATCACCCGGTGGGTCCACCCGCCGGCGCTGCTGGTGGTGACCGGCGCGGACAGCCCGTTCCAGGGCCCGGACGGCGAGCCCGCCGCGGCCGGTCGACTCGGCGCCGTGACCTGCGCGACCTGCCACGACAGCCACGCCCCCGGCCGTCGGCGGGACGTGGTCGGCACCTGCGCCGGCTGCCACGGCGACGAGGCCCGCGCCCTGTTCGACGCGTACCACGAGCGCGCCGGGAGCACGCCATGACCTGGAAGCTCGCACTGAAGCTGGTCCTCGCCGGGGCGGTCGCGTACGGCCTCGGGTGGTTCGTCGTGTTCACCGCGTCGTTCCTGCTCGACGTGGTCCCCCACGGAGGTGCGTGGTGAGCGCCGCCCGCCTGATGCTGCTGTTCGTGGTGGTCGGCCTCGCGCTCGGGGCCGCCTCCGGCCGGCGCACGTTCGACCGTCTGCGCGACCCGCGCCCGATGTGCGGCACCTGCCACCACACCCTCACCCGGCTCGAGGACGAGCCGCTCGGGGAGCCGCCCCACCGCACCGAGCTCGGGGTCGAGTGCCACCGGTGCCACGTGGTGCCGGTCAAGGAGTACCTGGTCGCGGTGTCGTCGGTGTTCGGGGTCGAGCCGCCCGCGCTGGTCGACCGGATCACCGACCCGACGGTGGGCGACCAGACCTGCCTCGGGTGCCACGTCGGCCGCGGGCGCGGCGCGCTCGACTGCGATCGGTGCCACCTCGACGGGCAGGCCACCCCCGACCTGTCGGGCGGGTGCACCGCGTGCCACGCCGAGCGCCCGACCCACCCCCACGACGACCAGGCCTGCCGGTCGTGCCACGTCGAGTCCACCCTCGGACACCGCGCTCGGACCCAGGCGTTGATGCGCGACAAGTTGTACCCGGAGCACCGATGACCGACCGACGCCTACAGGACCAGCGCGACGACACGGCGCGCGCGCTCGAGCGCGGCCGGGCGGACCGGCAGTGGGGGATGGTGATCGACCCCGACCGGTGCACCGGGTGCATCGCGTGCTCGGCGGCGTGTAAGGCCGAGAACAACCTCCCCCCGGGGGTGTCGTACCTGGTGGTGCTGGAGGAGGTGCGCGGGACCGCGCCCCACACCCACCGGCGGCACGTCCCCCGGCCGTGTATGCACTGCGCCGAGCCGAGCTGCGTCTCGGTGTGCCCGGTGTCCGCCACGTTCATCCAGCCCGACGGCGTGGTGGTGATGGACTACGAGAAGTGCATCGGGTGCCGGTACTGCATGACGAACTGCCCGTACGGCGCGCGGTCGTTCGACTTCGGCGAGTCGTACGGCGAGGCGGGTCCGGGCGAGGCGACGTGGGAGCGGCGGCCGTCGCCGGAGTACCAGCGCGCGTGGGTCCGCGAAGAGCACGCGAGCCCGGTCGGCAACGCGCGCAAGTGCCACCTGTGCCTGCACCGCACCCGCGAGGGCCTGTTGCCGGCGTGTGTGGAGGCGTGCCCCACCGGCGCGATCACGTTCGGCGACCTCGCGAACGAGCACGGCCCGGTCGGGATCGCGATCGTGGAACAGCCGACGGTGCGCCTGCGCGAGGAGCTCGGGAACGAGCCCAAGGTCTACTACCGGTCCTGAGGGAGCTGCCGATGGGAACGAACGACGAGGGACCGAGCCGGCGGGACGCGCTGAAGGTCGGGGCGATGGTCGCGACCGCGACCGGGCTGTCGGCGGTGCTGGGGGCGATCCCGCGCGCGAGCCGCGCGTCGGGCACCGGCCACGCCACGGTGAAGTACGGCCTGGCCGACCCGGCGGCGATCGTCGCGGGGAGCTGCGCCGGGTGCACCGGTGGGTGCCCGATCCGGACGGTCCGCGCCGACGGGATCGTGGCGAAGGTCGACGGCAACCCGTACTCACCCCGCCAAGGCGGCGACCCGATGCCCGACAGCGCGGCGCACGCGGCGCGGCTGCGCGGGGCGTCGTGTGCGCGCGGCCAGTCGCGGGTCAACGTGGTGCACGACCCGTGGCGGCTGATCCGCCCGCTGGTGCGGGTCGGCGAGCGCGGCTCGATGGCGTTCCGGACCGCGACCGCAGAGGAGTGGTCGGCCGCGGCGCTGCCGGCGGTGCTCGACGCGCACCGGGCCTCACTCGGCAGCCCCGCCGGGGCCCCGCCGCGGGTGGTGGTCGCGGTCGATCCGCGGCACGGCGACCGGCGGGTGGTCCTCGCGGCGCTCGAGCGGCTGGTGGCGGGGTCGCGCGCGGTGCTCGGACACCCGGCCCCGCGGCTCGCGGCGGCGTCGGCGGAGGTGGTGGGGGC
>JBEBJC010001229.1:0-2408 GCA_040080105.1 Myxococcota bacterium | reverse complement strand
CTGTTCGACCCCGCCACCACCCCGCCGCACAAGATGGGGGCGATCGCGACCGCGCTGTGGCGCACGCCGGGCGCGGTGCGCGGCGACCACCCGGTCACGTCGTGGGCGGCGGTGGGGCCCGAGGCGCGCGCGCTGGTCGACGATCCGCCGCTCGACGACCCCGAGGGGCGGCACGGCACCGTCGGCCGCAACTGGGCCCGCGACGGGTGGGTGCTGCTGCTCGGGACCGACCACGACACCGACACCACCCTGCACCTGGCCGAGTCGATGCTCGAGATGCCGCACCTGCTCGAGCTGCCCGACCGGTACCCGGCGGTGGACGCCGACGGGCGGCGGGTGTGGCGTCCGGTGCGCAAGACTACGAAGTGCTCCGACGCGTTCCTGAAGATCGAGCCGCTGCTCGCGCCGCACACCACGTTCGGGCAGGTCGGCGGCGCCACCGCGAAGCTGCTGCGGGCGCGGGTGGTGGTGGAGGTCGCGACCGCGCTGTTCCGGCGCGACCCCACGGCGCTGCTGTGCGACGACCCGGAGTGTGTGCACTGCCCCACCTCGCGCCGGGCGCTGGCGGGGTGGGCGCCCCCCGCGTAGGGTCCCCCCCGCAGGGGAATTCATGGATCGGAACGACGAGCCGCCGGCATTCGGGGGGGTGAGGAGCGGCTCGGTGGGGTTGCCGTCGCCATCGCCGGAGCTGTTGCGGTCCGCCCAGCAGGGCGACGCCGCGGCGTTGGGGCGCCTGCTCGACCAGTGGCTGCCCACGGTGCTCGCATGGTGCAAGCGCCTGGGCGG
The DNA here is from genome assembly GCA_040080105.1 of Myxococcota bacterium. Taxonomy (GTDB): domain Bacteria; phylum Myxococcota_A; class UBA796; order UBA796; genus JACKER01. Next base: position 1,622 of record JBEBJC010001229.1, on the reverse strand, counting down.
ACCCACGGTCGACGCGAACGACGCGACCCAGGACGTGCTGGTGCTGGTGATGGACCGGGTCGGCCAGGTGTGGTCGCCAAGTCAGTTTCGTCCGTGGTTGTTCGGCGTCACCCGCCGGGTGCTCGCGCGGCACCGCCGCGGCGGGTGGGTCAAGCGGTGGTGGGGCGACCTGGTCGGGCGGGAGGCGGTGGACCACCACCCCGGCCCGGAGCGCACCGCCGAGCTGTCGCAGACCGCCGCGCGGGTGCAGCGCGCCCTGCAGTCACTTTCCGTGGCTCACCAGGAAGTGCTGGTGCTTTGTGATCTCGAGTCCCGCACCGACGACGAGGTCGCCGAGTTGCTGGCGGTGCCCTCGGGCACGGTGAAGAGTCGCCTGCGGCGCGCCCGCGCCGCGTTTCGAACCGCAGCGATCCGGCACGGCCTCGGGCCGGAGGTCGAGCGGGTCAGTGGGGGGGCCTCTTGAGCGAAGAGAATCTCCTGAAGCAGCTCGGCGCCGAGACGGCACCCACCCCGTCGGAGTTGGACGCCGTCCGTCGGGGGCTCGCCCGCCGGATCTCGGACGGAGAGGTGTCGGTCGCCCTGCTCCGCCACCTCCCGGACGTCCGGCCCGAGGAGCTCGTCCGCGCGCGCGCGGTCCGCCCGCGGCGGTGGTCGCCGTGGCTGCTCGCGCCGCTGTCGTTCGGCGCAGGGATGGCGATGGCGACGGCGCTGCTCGGGGCGTGGCTCGCGCTGCGCCCGGACCGGGTGGTGCCGCTGTCGGGCTCGCTCGCGTCGACCGACGCCGAGACGGTGCTGGTGCCGGCGCCGGGGGTGTCGCTCACCGCCCGCGGAGCGGGGGACATCGGCGGCACCAGCGACGCGCCGCGGATCGACTGGACCGGGGGCTCCCTCGCGGTCGAGGTCGAGCCGGAGCGCGGGATCGACCTGGTGGTGGAGACGCGCGAGGCGCGGGTGCGGGTGGTGGGCACCGTGTTCTCGGTCGACCGCGACGCGCTCGGCACCAGCGTCGGCGTGACCCGCGGGAAGGTCGAGGTGACCTGCGCTGGCGGTCGGCCCCAGCTGTTGGGCGCGGGCGAGCGGGTGACGTGCCTACCGAACACCGCGCCGGGCCTGCTCGGGCGGGCGAACGCGTTGAAGGCCGCCAACGCCGCCCCGGCCGACGTGCTCGCCGCGGTCGACGCAGGCCTGCCGATCGCCCAGGGCCCGTACGAGGGGGAGCTCCGGGCCGTGCGGGCCGAGATGTTGCTCCAGCTCGACCGCCCGGTCGAGGCGGTGGCGGAGGCGCGCCGATACCTCGCGCTCGACGGGCCGCGGCAGATCGAGGTCGCGAAGATCGGGGTCTCGGCCGCGATGGCGAGCGGCGGGTGCGAGGTCGCGCTACCGTTCCTGCAGGACCTCGAGCGACACGGCGCGGCCGACCCGGACCTGTTGCTCGACTGCGAGGGCCGATGATCGCGTGGCTGGCGGGCTGCTTCCAGGTGGTCGACTTCGGGGGCGCCGACCCGAACCGACCCGGGCCGACCCCGACCGACCCAGACAGCGGGCTCGTCGACCCGACCGACCCGACCGACCCGACCGAGCCCACGACCGACAGCGGGAGCACCGGGCCCACCGCGAGCGCT
>JBEBJC010001228.1:0-2410 GCA_040080105.1 Myxococcota bacterium | reverse complement strand
GTTCACCGCGCCGCGGACCTCGACCTACGGCTTCGCCACGGTCGAGCTCGCCACCGACTTCCAGAGCGCGCTGTACGTGCTCGACGGGTGTGGAGGCGCCGAGCTCGGCTGCGACGACGTGACCAACCCCGGCGGCGGCGGTGAGACCGTGCTCGTCGACCTGGTGGCCGGCCAGACCGTGGTGGCGGTGGTCGACGGGCTCGGCGGCGGCACCGGGGCGTTCGAGCTCGCGGTGTTCGACCTCGCGTCGACCGAGGCCGGCTCGTGTGGCAACGGCGTCGACGACGACAGCGACGGGTTCATCGACTGCGACGACCTCGACTGCGACGGCGACGCGGCCTGTGTCGAGGTGTGCGACGACGGCGTCGACAACGACGGCGACGCGTTGATCGACTGCCAGGACCACGAGTGTGAGGTCCTCGACCTGTGCGCCGAGGTGTGTGACGACGGGATCGACAACGACGACGACTTCCGGCCCGACTGCTTCGACCTCGAGTGCGACATCGACCCGGCGTGCCTCGAGACCTCGTGTGACGACGGGCTCGACAACAACGGCGACGGGTGGGTCGACTGCCAGGACACCGACTGCAGCGAGTTCCCCGGGTGCGCCGAGATCTGCGGCGACGGCATCGACAACGACGGCGACTTCCGCGCCGACTGCGCCGACTCCGCGTGCGCCGGCCAGCTGTCGTGTGTGGAGGTGTGCGACGACGGGCTCGACAACGACGGCGACTACGCCACCGACTGCGGCGACACCGACTGCGACGCGGTGGCGGCGTGCATCGAGACCCGGTGCGGCGACAACGTCGACAACGACGGGAACTTCCTCACCGACTGCCGCGACCCCGACTGCGAGCTGTCGCCCCGGTGCGCCGAGGTGTGCGACGACGGCCTCGACAACGACAACGACTTCCTCACCGACTGCTTCGACCCGATCTGCGCCGACGAGGTCGTGTGCCAGGAGGTGTGCGACGACGGGGCCGACAACGACGGGAACTTCCTGATCGACTGCTTCGATCCCGACTGCGCCTACTTCCCGACCTGCGCCGAGGTGTGTGACGACGGGATCGACAACGACCACGACTCCGCGCTCGACTGCTACGACACCGACTGCGCGTTCGACGCCGCGTGCGCCGAGGACTGCGCGAACGGCCTCGACGACAACCGCGACGCGCTGCCGGACTGCCTCGACCTGGGGTGCGAGCTCGACGCGGCGTGTGTCCGCGACTGCCCGGCCGCCGAGCTGGGCGACGCGGTGCCGGTGACGTTCACCGGCGACACCTACGGCGAGCCCGACGGGTTCCACTCGCGCTGCGGGGTCGACCTGGCGTTCGGGTCGTTCGCGTCGGCGTCCGACGCGTCACACGCGTTCACCGCCCCGGTCGACGGGGTGTACACGTTCGACGCGCGCGGCAGCTCGTTCCAGACCCTGCTCGCGATCCTCGACGGGGACTGCGCCGGTACCGAGCTCGTGTGTGAGTCGAGCGCGTTCACCGCGAACCCGATCCTCACCGTGCCGCTGACCCAGGGCCAGACGGTGATCGTGGTGGTCGACGGGACCGACTCGGGCCAGGACGGCCCGTACCTGCTGAACGTGTACTGACCTGAGCTTCGACCTGCGGCGGGGGTTAGCTCCTCGCCGGAGGTCGCGATGTGGTCGGTTTGGCTCGCGTGTGTGCGTCCGGCACCCCCTGTGGCGGCCCCCGTCGCCCCGCTGCCGGTCGACGTGGCGGCCGCCACCGCCGAGGCGAACGCCGCGTACGAGCGCGGGGATCACGCCGCGTGCGCCGAGAGGTTCGAGGCGGTCGCCGCAGCGACCCCCGCCGGGACCCTCGCCCCGTACAACGCCGCGTGTTGTCGAGCGCTCGCGGGCGAGCTCGACGCCGCGTTCGCCGACCTGCAGCTCGCGGTGGACCGCGGCCTGCGCGACCTGGCGGCGACCGAGGCCGACGCCGACCTCGAGTCCCTGCGGGCCGATCCGCGCTGGCCCGCGGTGGTCGCGGCGATGTCGGCGGCCGACGCCGCGTACCGCGCCCGGGTGAACCCCGAGCTGCTGCAGCTGTTCACCGACGATCAAGCCGATCGGCAGGGTGCGCAGCAAGGCAGCATCGACTGGAGCGTGGTGGGCCCGCGCGACGACGCTCGGCTGGCGCGGGTGCACGAGCTCGTGGCCGCGGGCGTGCCGAAGGCAGCCGACGACTTCTACCACGCCGCGATGGTGCTGCAGCACGGCAAGGTGCCGGCGGACTACCAGGCCGCGCACGAGCTCGCGGCCCACGCGACCGAGCTCGACCCCACCCTGCGCTCGGCGTGGTGGCTCGCCGCCGCGGCGAAGGACCGCTGGCTCCAGAGTGAAGGCCAGCCGCAGATCTACGGCACCCAGTACCGCAAGGTCGACGGCGTGTGGACC
>JBEBJC010001227.1:0-2411 GCA_040080105.1 Myxococcota bacterium | reverse complement strand
GCAGCTCTCCAGTGAGGGGTCGGCCGGGTGGTCGGCGGCAGCTCTCCCCCTCTCCCCTCGGGGGAGAGGGCCGGGGAGAGGGGCTGAACGGTCAGGCGGGCTCGTCGACCCGGGCGCCGTTGATCCACACCTCCACCGCGATCGGGGCGTGCTTGCGCAGCATCGCGTTCACGCCGCAGTACCGGTCGCGCGACAGCGCCACCGCCCGCCACACCTTCGCCGGGTCGAGCTCGCCCGCGAGCTCCACCACCAGGTGGATCGGGTCGGTGAACACCTTCGGGTGGTCCTCGGTGAGCTCCGCCCCCGCACGGATCGAGAACGACGTGGGCACCTGCCGCATCTTGGTCAGGATCGAGATCACGTCCATCCCTGCGCACCCGGCGAGCGCCGACAGCAGCAGCCCCTTCGGGCGCGGACCCTGGTCGGCGCCCCCGTGCTCGGGCGCGGCGTCGATCGTGAACGTGTGCCCGTCGAGGGACACCTCGAACGCCATCCCGTTCGTGTACCGCAGCGTCGACTCCATCACACCCTCCTGCAGGTCACGTAGCCGGCAGGTCGAGCCCGGCCTTCAGGAACGCCACGATCCGCTGCTCCATGAACAGCCGGTCGGCAGGCTTGCGCGGGAGGTGGCGCTCGTCCGGGAAGATCTGGAGCTCGAACTCCTTGCGCGCCGCCACCAGCGCGTTGACCAGCCGCCCCGTGTGCCGGAAGTGCACGTTCTCGTCGATCATCCCGTGCACGATCATCAACTTGCCGCGCAGCCCGTCGACGTGCAGCGCGCTCGACCGGTCGTACCCCTCGGGGTTCTCGGACGGTAGCCCCATGTACCGCTCGGTGTAGTGCGTGTCGTAGCCGTCCCAGTGGGTGACCGGCGCGCCGGCGACGCCCACTCGGAACAGGTCGGGCTCCCGGGTCAGCGCCATCAGGGTGGCGTACCCGCCGTACGACCAGCCGGTGATCCCGACCCGCGCGAGATCGATCCACCCGCGGCCCGCCAGCGCCCGCACCGCGTCGGCCTGGTCCTCGATCTCCACCCGGCCGGTCTCGCCGTACAGGGCGGCGGCGAACGCGTGCCCGCGCCTGCCCGAGCCGCGGTTGTCGACCCGCAGCACCGCGACGCCGTGTGAGCGCAGGTGCTGCGCGCGCAGGTCCACCGTCAGGTCCCAGCTGTTGGTCACCCGCTGCGCGTGGGGGCCGCCGTACACGAACACCACGGTCGGGTGGGGGCCAGGGCCGTCGGGGCGGTAGAACGCGCCGTACAGCCGGTCGCCGCTCCGGCCGACCCAGTCGCACAGCTCGGGCGGGGCGAGGCCGTCGACCCGGGCGTCGCTCGGCGCGTGCAGCTCGCGCAGCACCTCGCCTCCGAGGGACCGCAGGACCGCGCGCGGAGGGGTGGACAGGCTCGACCACGCGTCCACGAACCGCCGGCCGCGCAGGTCCACCGTGGCGGAGTGCATCCCGGGCTCGGTGGTGAGCCGCTGGACCGGCCCACCGTCGAGCGAGCCGACGTACAGGTGCCGCTCGGTCGGGGTCGCCTCACTGGCGAGGAAGTACACCTTGCGCTCGACCTCGTCGACCGCGCACACCTCGTCCACCTGCCACTCACCCGCGGTGATCGGCCGCACCACGCCGTCTCGGCTCACGTGGTGCAGGTGGCGGAACCCCGACCGCTCGGAGCCCCACAGGAACGCGCCTGGCTCGCGGTCGAGCGAGCGGAACAGGTCGTCGAGCTCGACGAACGTGTCGGACGACTCGACGAACAGGTCGACCCCGCGCCCGGTCGCCGGGTCGAGGCGGCGCACGGTGAGGGTGCGCTGGCGTCGGTCCTGCAGCTGCGCCACCAGCTGCCCGTCGGCCAGCCACCCGACCCGCGCGAGGTACTCGTACGGGCCGAGGTCCATCGGGACGGCCGGCGTGCCGTCGAGCCGGCTGACGAACAGCCGCACCCGCGCGTTGTCGGCGCCGGTGAACGGGTACCGGTGGTCTTCCCACGACGGGGTGGCCTTGCCCTCGTACGGGATGCGCCACACCGGGATGTGGGTCTCGTCGACCTCACACCACGCGATCGCGCCGCCGTCGGGCGACCACCAGAACCCATACCGGCGGTGCATCTCCTCCTGCGCCACGAACTCGGCCAGCCCGGCGGTTCGGCCGGTGCCGCGGTGCCCGGTGGTGAGCTCGGCGGTGGCGCCGGTGCCGAGGTCGGTGAGGGTGAGCTCGGCGTCGCGCACGTACGCGACCCGCCTGCCGTCGGGAGACAGCTGCGGGTCGAGCGCCGGCGCGTCCGCGACCTTGCGCAGGCCGGCGCCGGTGGCGACCCCCGACTCGACCCGCTCGGCCCACAGCTCGCCCGCGCGCGGCACCAACAACGTGCGCCCGGCGGCGGCGGTGCGGAACGAGGTCACCCCGAG
>JBEBJC010001226.1:0-2411 GCA_040080105.1 Myxococcota bacterium | reverse complement strand
GGGTTGGGGTGAGGGGCCTGAGCCCGCCGGCGGGATGGGAGCCCGCCGAACGATCGAATCTCCGCAGGACGGAGTCCGAGGACCGACAATTCCCCATCACCCCGGCCCTCTCCCTCGATGCGGAGAGGGGGATCAGCCGGAACAATTGTCGGTACTCGGAGCGGGTCAGTCGGCGTCCTCCTCCTCACCGTCGACCGGGAGCAGCTCGAACGAGAACGACGAGAAGTCGGCCTCGAGGGTGCCGTCCAGCCACGCGCTCACCACGGTCGGGTTCGCGCCGACCTCGGCGAGGTGCGACGTGGTGTCGACCACCATGTAGAACTGCGGCCCGATCCCCCAGCACCCCTCCACGATCGGGAGCGCGGTGGCCTCGAACCACGCGAAGCCGTCTTCGTCGGTGTGACCGACGCCGTACACCGCCAGCGGCGACCAGTTGCGCTCCTCGAGGCGGACCTCCGCGTCGGGGATCGGGGCGCCGTCCGCGTCGTGCAGGACGCCAGTGACGACCACGTCCACGTGGTGGGTGTCCCCACACGCGGACGCCACGTCCTCCGTGGCCGGGTCCTCCGCCTCCGGCAGGTCCGGCACCCCGACCTCGATCGGGGCCAGCTCGCTCGCACACCCGGACACCACCGCGATCATCGACAGAAATCGGTTCATGCTGCACCTCGCCCCCCGCTTCGGACCAGCGCGGGGTGACGGGGTCACAGCCGGGTGACACCGGCCTCAGGAGTCGTCGTCGTCGTCGTCGTCGTCGCCCTCTTCCTCGTCCCGGTCCTCCCCTTCCCCGAGCTCGTGGTCGTCGCGCTCGTCGTCGTCGAGCTCGCCGTCCTCGTCGTCGTCGAGGAACATCGCCGAGGCCGCGCCGAGGCGGCGCACCAGCGTGTCGTGCAGCGGGTCCGAGGGGCCCACGTCCACGTGGTCCCCCGCGCCGGGCGCGCCGAGCTCCTCGGCCGACAGCCACCCGGTGAACCCGAGCTCGGTGAGCAGCGCCGTCTCGTCCACCACCAGCGGCGAAAGCAGCGGCAGGTCGATCGTCGCCAGCTCGAGCGCGAGCGAGAACGTGCCTCCGTCGGTGGTGGCGCCGCTGTAGGTCACGCCCTGGTCGAACGCGACCGACACCTCACACCACGTGCCCCCCGGCACCGCGAGCGCGCCAGACCCGAGCAGATCGACCGGCGCGTCGACCTCGACCGTCTCGACCTCGCCGTCGTCACACGCGGTGAGCGCGAGGGAGGTGACGTAGCCGGCGCCCGCGTCGAGCGACGCGTCGGTGGCCCGCGCGGTCACCAGCTGGGTGCTGCCGGGGTTGCCGACGCCGGTGCCGCCTTTCCAGCCCGGCCCCTCGGTTTGACATGCGGCCAGCACGGAAATCACCATCATTGCTCACCCCCTTGGGCCCGGTCCGACAATGGGAACATCACGAGGTGCACCTGGACGACCTCCTCAGCCGGTCCTTCGAACCGGTTCGCGAGGTCCAGGATCCGCTCCTGCAACGCGTTCAACTCAGCCTTGATCCGATCGACGAGCGCGTGTGGGATCGACACGGTGGCGGCGAGGAGGTGCCGCTCCGACGCGGGCACCCGGTCGATCGCGTCGATCGCGCGCTCCAGCATGCCCACGTGGTAGTTGTTCGCGGCCAACCCGGTGACCTCGTGCGGCGTGGTCACCACCGCGTCGGTCGGGGTGACCCGCCCGTCCGCGTCGACCACCAGCAGCCCGAGCTCGCGCAGCACCTCGAGCGCGCGCCGCGCTTGCGCCTCGGTCACCGGGGGGCGGGTGCGCTTCGCCACCCACGCCGCGTCGGCCACGAAGTCGGGCCGGTGGGCGAGCTCGCGCACCACCGGGTACCACCAGTGCGACAGGTACTGCACCGCCGCGCCTTCGATCGGCCGCGCCTCCTGGAACGCCTTCACCGCGCTGATCCGCTCCCACGCGTGGTTCCGCGCGCGCGAGTCGCCCGCCTGCGCGAGCTGGACCAGCGAGTCGAAGAAGTCCTTCTCGGCCCTGGACAAGCCGAGGGCGCTGGAGAAGGACTCCACCATCGCGGGAGTGAGTTGGCGATCGCCGTCCATTACCTCACTCAAAAGCCCGGGCGACGATTTCCCGGCCAACCGAGCGAACTGCCGCTTGCTGAAACCTGGATCGTCCACGCGCTTCGCCTCGAACCAATCGCGGAGGTAGGCGCGGAAGTCGAGGTACCGGAACAGATCGGGGGTCGGCATGGGCCTCACGGTGCGGCGCCCGTGGCCCGAGAAGCCGTTAGGCGACTGTGGGACGGGTCACGGAGGCTCGAAGAAGATGGGGACGATTCGCTTTATCGCGCTGGTGGGGCTCCTGGGGTGCGACGACGTGTTGTTCACCCAAGGGCACGGCGAGACCCCGACCGAGGTGGGCTCGGGGTGGTGCGG
>JBEBJC010001225.1:0-2412 GCA_040080105.1 Myxococcota bacterium | reverse complement strand
ACAGGACCCGAACCGATCGGCGGCCGAGCTGCTCGACTCGGCGGAGATCGCGATCGCCCGCGGGGAGCCCTCGGAGGCGGCCAGCCACCTGCGGGCGTTCGCCGGCCTGCCGGTGTCCGACCCCACGTTGTTGTCGCGCAAGGAGCGGCTCGCGGCCGAGCTCCAGGTGGCGTCGCGGGTCGCCACCACCCGCGACCTGTTGCCGATCGACCCGGAGCTCGCGCTGTCGCACGCGGTCGCGCTCGACGCAGAGTACCCGGGAGAGCCCGCGGTGGCCGCGCTGCTCGACGCCGCGCGGGCAGCGGTCCGCGCGCCGCCCGAGCCGCGCACCACCCCGCGAGCTTCGGCGGAGCCCAGCGGGTCCATCGTCGACGCGGGTGTGCCGCCGCCGCCCGCTCCTGCCTTGGTGAACCTCGCGATCGGCGGGAGCCCCGACGGCGCCGAGGTCCGGGTCGACGGGGTGGTCGTCGGTCGGCTCCCGGTCGCGCTCGACCTGCCCCCCGGTCCGCACCAGGTGCAGGTCACCGCGGCCGGGTACGCGGACCACCGGTCCTCGGTCGAGCTCGGGGCCCCGCGCGCGCTGGCGGTCCACCTGGAGCCGGCGGCGTTGACCGGGGCGGGCTCGGCGCGTCCGACGGGCCTGCAGGACCCGTTCGGCGCAGGGACGAAGCCGCAAGGTCTGCAAGACCCGTTCGGAGGAACACCGTGAGACTCCCCTCTCTACCCAGCGGGCTGCTGGCGCTCGCGGCCGCCGGCTGCGGCGCGCCCGACCTCCGCTCGGTGACGCCCGCCCAGCTGTTCGGCGGCGGAGACGAGCTGTCGCCGAACCGCGACCGCGTGCTCACCGGCACCCTGACCGACGACACCACCCTCGACTCGAGCGAGCCGTGGGTGCTCGACGGCGTGGTGTTCGTGGGAGACGACGACCACCCGGTCGAGCTCGTGGTCGACGCGGGCACGTTGATCTACGGCAACCCGACCACCCGAGGGACGTTGGTGGTGAGCCGCGGCTCGCGCATCGTCGCCGAAGGGACTCCGTCGCAGCCGATCGTGTTCACCTCCCCGCGCGCCCGCGGCGCCCGGTCCCCCGGCGACTGGGGCGGCGTGGTGATCGACGGCCGCGCGCCGATCAACGGCTGCCCCGACGCCCCGTGTGAGGCCGACGGGGAAGGCGGCACCGGGACGTACGGGGGCGACGAGCCCGACGACGACAGCGGGACGCTGCGGTACGTCCGGATCGAGTACGCCGGCGCCCTGTACACCCCCGAAGACGAGCTCAACGGGCTCGCGCTGCAGGGGGTCGGCCGCGGCACCACGATCGACCACGTGCAGCTACACGTCACCGCCGACGACGGGATCGAGTTCTTCGGCGGCACCGTCGACGTGTCACACGTGGTGGTCACCGGCGCCGGCGACGACTCGTTCGACTGGACCGGCGGGTGGTCCGGCCGGGCGCAGTTCGTGGTGCTCCAACAGCACCCCGCGGCCGGTGACAAGGGCATCGAGGCCGACAACAACGAGGACGACCACGGCTCGACCCCGCGCAGCCACCCGGTGATCTCGAACCTCACGCTGGTCGGCCCTCCGGGGGCGACGACCGCGGTCCTGCTCCGGCGGGGCACCGCGGCGACGGTCACCAACTCGATCGTCGCCGGGTTCGAGGTGGGCGCGGACGTGCAGGACGAGCTCACCTGGGACAACGCGTTCGACCCGACCGGCACCCCCACCGGCGAGATCGCGTTCACCTCCACCTGGTTCGACTGTGGCACGGCCTACGGCGCGACCACCTGGGACGTGCAGACGGTGGAGACGCTGGTCGGCGCCGACCCGACCATCGTGCTCGGCGACCCCGGTCTCGCTGCACCCACCGACGTGGACGCGCCCGACTGGCGGCTCGAGGCAGGCTCCCCCGCGCTCACCGGGGCCGTGGCGCCGGGGGACCCGTGGTTCGAGGGCACCTCGTACGTCGGGGCGTTCGACGCCGACGAAGACTGGACCGCGGGCTGGACCACCGGAGGGACGAACTGATGGCGTGGCTGTTCGCGGCGACGATCGGGTGGGCGCAGTCCACCGGCAGCCCAGCCGAGACCGAAGCGCGCGCGTTGTACGACCAGGGCGTGCGGTACTACGAGCAACGCGAGTTCGACCTGGCGGTGCGCCTGTGGCAGAAGGCGTACGCGCTCACGCCGTTGCCGGCCATCGCGTACAACATCGCGAAGGCCACCGAGGACGGCAACCACCCGGTCGAGGCCCTCGCCGCGTGGAAGGCATACTTCGAGGTCGCGCCGGCGGACGCGCGCCCCGCCACCGAGGCGCGGATCGCCGCGCTCACGGCGGTGGTGGAGGCGCTCGAGCCGGTGTCCGAGCCGGCGCCGGCGCTCCCGCGGCCGGTGGCGCCCGAGCCCACGGAGC
>JBEBJC010001224.1:0-2413 GCA_040080105.1 Myxococcota bacterium | reverse complement strand
TTCCCCCTCTCCTCCGCATCGGGGGAGAGGGCCGGGGTGAGGGGGAATTGTTCCGGCTGATCCCTCTCCCCCGCCTCGGGGGAGGTGCGGGAGCCACCGGCAACGAACGCCGTGGTTGTATCGGGTTGTTTCGTGTGAGTGCGGGGGCGGGACCCCGCGGTAGGTCAAGGGAGCAACGCGGTCGTCGCGACTCCCCCGCTCCGTACAGGACAGGGTCACCTTCGGGTGACTGGTCGGTTCGCGTGGCGCGGTGAACGGGGGAGTCGCGCCGCCGCCCAGCTCGGTGGTACGGTGTCGGCGCTCATGGATCCGCTCGACCCCTCGTTGCCGGTGTTCACCGGTTGGCACACGATCGAGAAGCTCGGTGAGGGTGGGATGTGCTCGGTGTACCGGGGACGTGCACCCGACGGGACCGAGCGCGCGTTGAAGATGCTCAACGACACGAGCCAGGTGTCGATCCGACGGTTCGTGGACGAGGCCGCGCTGCTGCAGCGGATCGACCACCCGAACGTGGTGCGGGTCCACGCGCTCGCGAAGGACGAGCTCCCGCCGTGGCTGGTGATGGACCTGCTCGCGGGGCGCGACCTCGACGAGACGATGCGGCTCGAGGGGCGGATGGACCCCGAGCGGGCCGCGCAGATGTTCGCCGACCTCGCGAGCGGGCTCGCCGCAGTGCACGCCGCCGGCGTCCGGCACCGCGACCTCAAGCCCGCGAACATCCGCATCGGCGGCGACGGGATCGCGCGCCTGATCGACTTCGGTATCGCGCGCGACGCCGCGTCGGCCCGGCGCACGCGCCAGGGGTTCGTGGTGGGCACCGCCTCGTACCTGCCGCCCGAGGTGTTCGCCGAGGACGACAAGGGTCGCAACGTCCAGGACAGCGAGACCGCCGACGTGTACGCGCTCGGGCAGACCCTGTGCGAGATGCTCGCCGGGGCCCCGATCCACGATCCACGCGCGGCCACCGCCGCAGGCGCGATCGTGCGGGTGATGAAGGACAAGCTCGAGCGGGAGCAGCTCGATCCACGCGACCTCGGCGCGAAGGTCCCGGAGGAGCTGTGCCAGGTGGTGCGGCGCGCCACCAAGCGCGATCCCGCGGTGCGTACGCCGACCGCGCGGGCGTTCGAGGCCGACCTCCGCCGCTGGCTGCAGCTGCGCCACTCGAGCGGGATGGTCGCGCCGATCACCCGGGCGGACCTGAGTCTGGTCCCGGTGCCGACCGTCCCGCCGACCTCGATCGCGCCTCGAGAGCCCCGATCCGCCACCCCGGCTCCCGCGCCGGCGCGCGCGCGCGGGTGGATGAAGCTCGGGGCCGTCGGCGCGATGGGGATGGCCGGCATCGGGATGGTGGTGCTCGGGCTGGTGATCCTCGCGGCGCTCGGGGTCGCGGCGCTGCTGGCGTTCGCCCCGGCGCACGGGGCCGAGCCCACCGGAGCGGCAGAGGTCCAGCACCGGTTCGACGCCCTCGGCTCGCGCCTGCGGGGTTGCCCGCCCGAGAGCTCCGGGGCGCGGATCGCGCTCACCGTCGCCGAGGGCCGGACTCAGCGGGTCGAGGTGTCGTCGCCGGTCGAGCGGCGCGCGGAGCGATGTCTCGAGCGGGTCCTGCTCGACGCCACGTGGCCGGTCACCCCCAGCCCGGTGTCCCTCGTCGTCACCGCGCCCTGACCCCGCTCACCGCGCAGCGAGCGGGTCGAGCGGGAGCGCGCCTTCGGGCGGCAGCCACCGGACCTCGACCGCCGCCACTGCCTGCGCCACCGGCTGTGTCGGCGGGGCCGCCGCGAACGCCACCGCCACCGCGGCGTACAGCAGCCCGTAGCCGAGCCAGTCCCCGCGCTCGAACAGCTTGAGCGCCGTGCCGAACGAGGCCTTGATCTTCCGGTTCCCGAGGTCGACCGAGAACAGCTCGTCCAGCGTCAGGTGGACGACGAACCCGAGCGCGAACAGGCCGCCCATCAGCCACGCCTGCACCGGGTCGAGCCCGACCGCGCGCGACCCGATCGCGGCGACCGCCGCCGCCAGCAGCGCCCCGGCGGGCAGCGAGTGGAACCGACCGCGGTGGACGGTGAACACGCGGAACGGCCAGATCGCCACGTACCGCAGAAACAACCAGGTCGCGCCGAGCAGGCCGAGCCCGGCCACCATCCCGAGCGCGGGCACCACCAGCAGGGTGAGGGGGATCGCCACCGCCACCGCGAGGGTGTCGAACACGAGGGTGATCGCGTCGGAGTGATCGGAGTCCACGTCCGGGAACACCCCGCCGAGGACGGTGAGGCCGACGCCGGCGGCGATGCTCGGCAACGGCAGCAGGTCGGTGGAGGCCAGCGCGGTCGCGGCGACGATGCCGGCGCCGGTCGCGCCGAGCACGTGGGTCGGGAAGTTGGCCACGGGGAACTCTGGGTGGGAAGGAGAGGGA
>JBEBJC010001223.1:0-2416 GCA_040080105.1 Myxococcota bacterium | reverse complement strand
GCCGACGTTGCCGCCGATCGAGGTCGCGCCGGTCGACGAGCCGCCGGTGGCCGATCCGGCGGTCGCTTCACCCGAGGTGGAGCCGCCTCCGGCCGAGGCCGCCCCGTCGACCCCCCGGCCGCGACCGCGCCCGAAGCCGGAGCCGGTGGTCGAGCCGCCTCCGCCGCCGCCCGCGCCGGTGGCCCCCGCTCCGCCGCCCCCGCCGCTGGTCGACCTCGAGCCGGCGGAGACCGACGCCGGCAAGAAGAAGAACAAGAAGAAGAAGTAGTCCGCTGGACCAACCGAGCCGAGATGGCGATTGGATCCGCTCCGGACGCCGAGTCTCGACGAGAGGCCACTCCACCGCCCTAGTCGGGGCGCGGGGAGTGCTCGCGGCATACCCGCGCGGTGTCGTCTTCGGTGAGCCGCTCGTGGGTAAGGCCACACCAGGTCCCCGCGTCGTCGCGGCGGAGGTGGGCGCAGGTCGCGCAGGTCCCGAAGCTGCGCCCGGCTCGGCTCCGTTGGATCGAGCGGAGCAGGTCGGTCAGCCCGGCTCGGAGCGCGTCCGCGACCTCCGGAGCGAGGGACGGCTGGGCGCCGCGGGTGGCCGCGACCAGCGCGCGCCCTGCGTCGGTAGGGACACAGTGCCACCGGCGGCGATCCGTCGGGTCGGCGACCTTGTGCACCAACCCCTTCCGCTCGAGCGCGGTCACGGTCTGCGACGCCGTCCCGGGGGTCGTGTCGAGGAACTCCGCCACCGCGGCGGGCGTGTCGGACCACCGGTTGCACCGGGTGAGGTACCGCAGCGCGTCGAGCTGAGCCGGCACCAGCCCGTGGGCCGCCGCGATCGCGCGACCGTCGGCCCGTAGGGCGCGGTCGATCCGCTCCAGCAGGTCCACCACCTCGGCTGTGCCCATCGCTGAACTCTATCGATTCGAAATCACCTTGCCAAGGGTCGGGCAGCTCGCTAGAAAGATGTCGACTCGAAACGTTCGAGTCGAAATTAAACGGAGACAGACATGTTGCGTGCCTGGTGGCTCACGATCTCGGCGATGGCGGCTACTCCTACGTCCGTGGCGTATCCGGAGGGGTATCGAGGCTGGAACCACGTGAAGACGATGGAGATCGAGGCGGGCCACGCGCTGTCCGACCCGTTCCAGGGCGTGCACCACGTGTACGTGAACGACACCGGCGCCAGCGCGCTGAAGGCGGGCAAGGCCCTGCCGACCGGCACGGTGTTGGCGTTCGACCTTCTCGCGTCGGTGGCCGCTGACCATGCGCGGGCCGAGGGCGCGCGCAAGTTCGTCGGGGTGATGGTGAAGGACCCGCAGCGCTACGGCGCGACCGGCGGGTGGGGGTTCGAGGTGTTCGTCGGCGACACCCGCGAGCGGGCGGTGACCGACGGCGGGGCGGGGTGCTTCACCTGCCACCAGTCCCAGGCCAGCTCCGACTACGTGTTCAGCCGCTGGCGGCAGTAGTTCGCCGCCGCCGGCGGGCCGAGATCACCTCTGGGGTGGTCCGGCCCGCCGAACCACGCTACCGAGGTCGTCTGCCCGAGGCCGTGTGCCGTGAGAATCCCGGAGCGTCTCGCGCCGTTGGTGGACGACGGCTTGATCCAAGAGGTCATCCAGCCGCTGACCAGCGGCAAGGAAGCCCAGCTGTTCGTGGTCCACGCGAACGGCGAGTTCTGCGTGGCGAAGGTGTACAAAGACGCCCAGCACCGCAGCTTCCGCCACCGCGCGGGGTACGCCGAGGGGCGTCGGGTGCGCAACAGCCGCCAGCGCCGCGCGATGGAGAAGGGGACCAAGTACGGCAAGGAGCAGCTCGAGGCGGCCTGGCAGAACGCCGAGGTCGACGCGCTGCACCGGCTCGCCGAGGCCGGGGTCCGGGTGCCCAAGCCGCACCTGTACGTCGACGGCGTCCTGCTGATGGACCTGATCCTGTCGGAGGAGGGGCTCGCGGCCCCGCGCCTGTTCGACGTGGACCTCACCGAGGAGCAGGCGGTCGAGCTCCACCTGGTGCTGGTGCGCGAGGTGGTGCGGATGTTGTGTGTCGGGCTCGTGCACGGGGACCTGTCCGAGTGCAACGTGCTGATCGCGTGGGACGGGCCGGTGATCATCGACCTGCCGCAGGCGACCGAGGCGGCGCACAACCCCAACGCGAAGACCCTGTTCGTGCGCGACGTGGACAACCTCACCCGGTACCTCGCCCGGTTCGCGCCCGAGCTGGCCGAGACCCGGTACGGCCAGGAGATCTGGTCGCTGTACGAGCGGTCGCAGCTGTTCCCCGACACCCCGCTCACCGGTCGGTGGCAGGGGTCCACGCGGAAGGCCGACACCACGGCGGTGCTGCGCGAGATCGAGGTCGCCCGCCGCGACGCGATGGCGAAGCGCCAGCGAGACGGAGACGACCGGCCGCTCGAGCGCGCGCCGCGGCC
>JBEBJC010001222.1:0-2417 GCA_040080105.1 Myxococcota bacterium | reverse complement strand
CACCCCGGCCCTCTCCCCCGATGCGGGAGAGAGGGGGAAAACGTGCTTCACCCCGGCTCCAACCGGCCCCCTCTCCCCTCTGGGGAGAGGGGCAAGGGAATTCCGCAGGACGGAGTCCGAGGACGAACAGATCTCCGGCAGCTCGAGCTCGATCGTCCGGCCCGACCGGATCACGCCCGGGTGCGCCCCGAGCCACGCGCGAGCGCCCCCGTGGACCGCAGCGGCGGCCGCCAGGCGCGGGTCGCCGGTCGGGAGCACCCCGAGGCCACCCGAGCCGTCGAACCGCTCGAACAGCCGGGCCTTCGCTGCCGCGTATCCGTCCATCGACCCGTGGCGACCGAGGTGATCGGGGGTCAGGTTCAAGATCACGCCGACCCGCGGCCGCAGCGTACCGGGGAGCTCGAGCTGATAGCTCGACACCTCGAGCACGAGCGCGTCGTACCGCTCGTCCGACAGCGCCGCCTCACACAGCGGGGTGCCGAGGTTCCCGCCGACGAACGGGTGGTAGCCGGCGGCGCGCAGCAGCTGGCCGGTGAAGTGGGTCACCGTCGACTTCCCGTTGGTGCCGGTGATCGCCACCACCGGCAGATCGAGGAACCGCAGCCCGAACCCGAGCTCGCCCACCACGTCCTTGCCGACCGAGCGCGCCCACTGAAGCTCGGGGTGGGCGGCCGGGATCCCGGGCGACACCACGATCAGATCGGCCTCCTCGAACCGCTCGCGCCGGTGGGGTCCGAGCTCGAGCACGACCCCGTCGATCGGATCGAGCCCGGTGCGCAGGTCGATCGCCACCACCCGGGCCCCACGCGCCCGCGCCAGCCGCGCGGCGGCGCGCCCCGACCGGGCGAGGCCCATCACCAGCACCCGCCGCCCCTCGAGCCCCGGCACGTCGGCGCTCACCGCAGCTTCAGCGTGGACAGGCCGATCAGCGCCAGCACGATGCTGATGATCCAGAACCGGACGATGATCTTCGGCTCGCTCCAGCCGAGCTTCTCGTAGTGGTGATGGATCGGGGCCATCGCGAACAGGCGCTTGCCGGTGGTCTTGAACGACAACACCTGCAGCACCACCGACAGCGACTCGAGGGTGAAGATCCCGCCGATGATCGCCGCCAGGATCTCCTGCTTGGTCAACACGGCGAGCATCCCCAACGTGCCGCCGATCGCCAACGACCCCACGTCACCCATGAAAATCTGGGCAGGATAGGCATTGTACCAGAGGAACCCGAGCCCCGCGCCGACGAGGGCGAACGACAACACCGCGAGCTCGCCGGCCCCGGCCACCGCGGTCACGTCGAGGTACTCGGCGAACACCACGTTCCCCACGAGGTACGCGATGGTCCCGTACGCGGCCGCGTAGGTCATGGTGGGCCCGATCGCCAACCCGTCGAGGCCGTCGGTCAGGTTCACCCCGTTGCTCATCGCGGTGAGCAGGAACAGCGCGAACGCGACGTACAACCAACCGAACGCGCCGGGCGCGCCGGTCCACAGGTGCTCGAAGTCGAGCACCAGCCCCTTGAAGAACGGGAACGACAACGTGCCCGGGAACACGTTGGCGGCGTAGCCCGCGGCGAGCGCGATCCCGCCGAACCCGACCTGCCCGAGGATCTTCAGCCGCCCGGCGAGGCCGGCCGGGTCGCGCAACATCACCTTCTTCCAGTCGTCGACGAACCCGATCAGGCCGTAGCCGAGCATCACGAACAACACGAGCCACGGCGCCGGCTGATCGAGCCGAGACCACAACAAGGTCGACAACGCCACGCCGGCCAGGATGCACACCCCGCCCATCGTGGGGGTCCCCACCTTGTTCAGCAGGTGGCTCTCGGGGCCGTCCGACCGGATGATCTGGTCGATGCGCTTGTTCTTCATCCACTCGATGAACCACGGGAAGATCGCGTAGGTCACCGCGAGCGCGGTCAGCAGACCCCACGCCGTGCGGAAGGTCACGTAGCGGAACACGTTCGCGCCGGGCAGCACGTTCGCCAGCGGTCCCGGCTCCACGAACAACGCGTACAGCATTCAGTGATCTCCTTGCTCGGTCTCGCCCTGCACCTGGTGCAGGACTCGTTCCACCTTCGCGCCTCGGCTGCCCTTGAACAGCACCACGTCGGATTCTCCCCGCAACCACTCCCGGACGCGGTCCGCCGCGGTGACTCCGCCGCCGGTGGGCGAATGTGCGGGCGAATCCGGACCCTCGAACGCGAACGCCCCCGGCGCGGCGTGGCGCGCGCGGTGCATCCGCGGTCCGACCAACACCACCCGGTCGAACCCGAGGGACTCGGCCAGCGCGACGATTCGTAGATGCCATTCGTCTTCGGTAGCGCCGAGCTCGAGCATGTCGCCGAGGACCACCGCCTTGCGCCCCGGCAGCCCCGCCACCAGGCGCAGGGAGGCCTCCATCGACGCCGGGTTCGCGTT
>JBEBJC010001221.1:0-2418 GCA_040080105.1 Myxococcota bacterium | reverse complement strand
CTGGGGCGCGGCGGCTCCGGGCGGCGCAGTGGTCGTGCCTGTGAGCGGGGTGTTCGGCCTTCCGTGGTGCGACCAGCTCCGGCCGGGCTGACGGACGTCATCTTGACGAGTTCACGGCCGATCGCCGGAAGGACCGTTGGCCTGGCTTTGGTCGGTCCAAGTCCAGTCAGGTTCGAGCAAGTTCGGCCAAGTTCGACCGAATGCTGTGTCCTGGGTGTTTCCTACCGGACCGGGTCCCAGCCACGCTCCTTATCGGTCGCGGGATCGGGGATGAGTGGGCTGGTGCCGCCAGGAACGGAGCTGGGGCCAACTGGCCCGGCCAGGCGGTCGGTCGGCCCACTACCGCGGTAGTGTGGGCCTCGCGACGCCGTCGAGCGACATGCCATGGGCTTGTCTCGCCCCTGCACGGGTGCTTGTTTACCCGCCTGACCGGTCCGTGATTCACACCCGCCAAAGATGGTCATCTCGGCACGATCGACGCAGCCGGGTCAATCCTGAAGGAGATCTGGATCGAATCGGCGAAAAAAAGCTGTTCCTGTACGTCTACCCACGACGACCAGGAGACGGTCGGCTCGACCCGGGTAGCGATGAAACGGACGTTTAGGGCGACATCTGAACACTCGGCGATGGATCGAGAAAGTTCGGTGTCGTTGGGATCTACGAAACAGGTGACGACAATCAGACCCGGAACGGCCGATACAGGGCGCTTGGACTTCACAACGATGGGAACGGCGTCAACCACCTGCGCCCAATCTGCTGGCGCCCCGACATGGTCACGGTCCACCGAGGTGTCACCGCTGCTCTCGACCGACCGGAGGGAGGCGCAGCTTGCCCCTCGGAGCCACACAGCGGCCGAGCGGAGCGCATCGGGGCTCCCCGGGACTTGCGAGCTCTGAACCGAGAGCGTCCTGATGCAGGGCCGTGGCGCGGTCACCGAAGGCGCCATACCGTTCAACAACTCCTCAGCCGCAGCGAACCAGTAGTATCGAATGTAGGGTGGCATGGAGTAAGGAGAGTAGTCCCAACTAACCAGAAAAACCTCAGAATCGAGGGTGATCGTCGGGAGAGGTGCACCGCCGAAGGCAACCTGCACGAACTCCTTCTGATCGTTGGTGTCGACCGTTACACAGCGCTCAACCGCGCCAACCAGCGTCCGCGAAAGATCGTCGCAGCCCCGCATCGGCTGGGCGCGTGCGTTCGAGCCGATGCCTGGCACGTGCGGACATCCCGCCAGTGCTGTTCCGACCCACAGCGGGGTCATGGGCGCGAACCAAACTTGGCACTGTTGATTCGCGAGGCGGCGAGCTCACCGTTTTCCCCCGAGACATACAGCGCCGCAAACATGTCCTCTTGAAGCGCGTGACCCGTCTGTGCCAGATAGGACGCTGCATTTTCACTGTGCCATTTCAGGAATCGGCCTACGAGCTCTTCGTGCGGGCTACCTGCACCGCCCCTTGGCAGGGTGACCTTACCTGCATGGAGTGAAGATACGAACAACTCGGCCGCGCTCTCCCGGAGGGCTTGGTCGGGGAGTCCTCCAACACTGATCCTGCGTTCCGCCATCCTGGAGTAGAGGTGGCCCATCTCGTGCGGGAGGTCAGGTGGATCGAAGTACAGCACCACACCCTGGTCGCCGAGCGAGTCAGCGATGGTGAGTCCCTTCACGACGCTGCTCTGATGCCCAGGGAGGGGAGTTTCCAGAGGCCGCAGCGTCCCGTCGGGGCCTTCGAACCGGTCGACCACGGACGAGAACGCTTTCGCATCTCTCTCGTACAGTACCCCCTCCACGACGTTTCGAACGTCGCTTGCCTTGGTCAGCCCCGGTGCTGCATTGACAATGAGAGCTTCCTTGGGAGGCACTGCACCCAATGCGGCCGCACGCTTCATGATGTTGCGAATACCAGCCTGCTCCGTGGCTGCCTCGGCCGTCGGTGCATTGGAACCGAGAACCGAGGACACCGGTTCCTGGCCCTCAGCGACGTACGTGACCACGGTCTGGGTGTCGCTGTCCTGATAGCCGTTCGGGTCTGACCTTCCGAGGGGTCTATTGTGCGAGTACTCGAAGCAGCTGGTGCCTGCCTGGTCAGGTTGGTGGAACCGGCCAGCAAGCGCATCGTAGGTGCGAGGACCGGTCATGCACAGCCCGGTTTCCTCGTCCCGCTCTACACCGATGTAGCGGTACCTCGCCCGCGCATCCCGGCGGTCGCTGCTCCGCCCATATGCGAAGAACTGTTCCTGGCACAGCAGCGTCCCGTCCGCCTTCGTCAGCGCCTGCGCCGACCCCAGGTGATCCGCGTGCACGAAGAACACCGGGAGCGAGGAAGCGTCCGCCCCGGACAGCACCCGCTGGGGGGACAGGTAGGATAAGGGCCTCCGCCATGGTCCCGCTGCATCGCCGGCTTCCCTGGGCATGGGCTG
>JBEBJC010000197.1:0-11285 GCA_040080105.1 Myxococcota bacterium | reverse complement strand
AAGAGACAGGGTGTGGCACGAGGTGCACACCGCGTCGAGCACGCACACCGGACAGCTGTCGCCGAGCCCCTGGATGTTGGTGGTGCCGCCGCCCGCGGCCACGTGCTGCTCGCCGGGGCCGTGGCACGACTCGCACCCGACGCCGCCGAGCCGATCGAACGCGTCGAGGTTCGGCTGGGGCGGACCGGCCACCTTGCTGGTGGCGTGGCACCGGACACACGCCGGATCGTCGGCGCCCTTGTCGCGCAGCGAGGCCATCCCGTTCGCGTGGGCGTCGTTGACCCACCACGCGTGCTCGCTCGGGTGGCACGCCACACACTTGTCGCTCCCCACGTTCGCGCCGCTCGGGAACGCGAGCAGCGCCTGGTCCACCTCGCCTGCCCACAGCGCGCGCCGCCGGGCGTCGAACTCCCCGGGCGACAGGGTGTTGACCGCGTAGTGGTCGACGAGCGGCACGGCCTTGTCGAGGGTGAACGCGATCGAGTGCTGCGGGTCGTGGCAGCTGGCGCACGCCGCTCGCGGGTCGGCGGGCACCCCGTCGTGCGGACCGCCGGGGCCGTGGCACGCCTCGCACCCAACGTCGACCAGCAGGTCGTCGCCCGCGCCGCTCCACCCGGTGGGCGCGCCGGCGCCGGTCACGTGGCACCGGGTGCACGCCGGATCGGTGTCGTTGCCTCCGCGCACCAGCGTCCGCCAGGCCACCGCGTGCAACGTGAGCAGCCACGAGCCGTGCTCCTGGCTGTGGCACGCCGCGCACGTGTTGTTCCCGACGTACGTGTCGGGGCGGAACTGCTTCCACAGGTCTCCGGTGACCCGCCCGAGCACCAGCACGTCCCACCCGGGGTGGTACGGGTACCACACGTCGACCACCTGCAAGGATCCCCGAGCCTTCTTCGGGTCCGCGGGCGGCGAGACCAACATCGCCGACGGGGTCGACTGCGCGCCCAGCGCCGCCCCGATCGACCGATCGGCGTCGAGCAGGACCTCGAACGTGACCCCGTAGGTCGCGCGGAACTCGAGCAGCTCGGCCTCGGTCGACGACCCCGACGCCACCCCGAGCAGCCGCGCGCCCGCGCCGGTCAGGTCGCGGGACAGCTGCTCCACCTCCGCCGCGACCTTCCGGCAGTGGGGACAGGTGGGCGAGAAGTAGAACACGACGGTCGGGCGGTCGACGGCGTCGGTCAACCGCTTCGGGAACGCGAGGAGCGGCTTCTCGGCGGGGCCGGCGAGGACCATCGCCGACGCGGCGGCGGGCTGCCCGGCCGACCACCCGCGGGGGTCCGCGTCAGCGGCGAACGCCGACGCCGCGAACGTGAGCGCCCACCAGCGCAGCGCGCCGACCCGGAGCGAGGTCATTCCCCATCCCCTCCCGCCGGCGGCGGCCCCTCGGGCGCGTCGGGCGGAGCGTCGGGCTCGACCGGCGCCTTCCCGGGGACGGGCTTCACCGGGGCCTTGGACTTGGCCGCCTTCCGCTTCTCGTCGGCCGCGGCCTTCGCCGCCGCCTCGGCCACCCGCTTCTGTTCGAGTGACTCGGGATCGATGCCGAGCCGGAACCCACGCGCCTCCTCCGCGTAGCGCCGGGCCCACGCGCGGCTGCGATCGACCTCGACCGCGTCGGAGAACCGGCGGTAGGCGGTCTCCCAGTCCTGCGCCTCCCGCGCGGCCATCCCCTGCGCGTACAGCGCGTCGGCCAGCGGCGTCGCCCGCGCGCGGTACTCGGCCGCCCAATGGTCCCAGGTGCGCGCGGCGACCATCCGCCGGACCTGCTCGTCCTCGGGCTGCCCGTCGGCGGACACCGCCCAACAGTTCGCCAGCGCCGCCGCGACCTCGTCGTGGTGGGACTCGGCCCACGCCGCGTCGTCCGGCCGGTGCTTGCGCGCGAGCCACCACGAGCGCTCCGCGTCTTCACACGCGCCTGCGGCGGCCCGGGTGAACGCGTCGGCCCGGTCGCTCTGGGCCGCGGCCGCCCGATCGTCGACCGACAACACGGTGAGCCGCCCCGGCCACACCACCTCGCCGCGCGCGACCGACGGGCGCGGCGGGTCCGGATCGACGACCTCCCCGTCCGCCGGCGGGCGGGCGAGCGGGGCACCGTCGGAGCCGAACACCACCACGCCGAGATCGTAGGTGCCCGGGGGCAGCGCGGCGGGCACGGTGAGGTCGAACTTCCCGACGAACACCTCGGTGGCGCTCCACTTCTCGGGTTTCAACCAATCGTACCCCGGGGGAAGGTCCCAGGTCGCCAGGTGCTCGCCATCGGTGGCGAACAACACGACGCGGAAGTTGTCCCCCGCGCTCTTCCGCGCCGCGGTCGAGGAGAGCCCGACCTCGACGTACATCTTCTTCCCGGTGGCCGGCTCACTCGGGACCACCGGCGGGTACACCACGATCCCCCGTTCGAGCTCCACCCCGGGCTCGGCGTGGGGCCAGCTCGGCTGCACCATCAGGTCGCGCCGCACGAAGCTGCCCACGTGGATCGAGCCCTTCCCCACCGAGTAGCCGGGGACCTCGACGTACTCGCGGCGCCACTCCGGGTGGGTCGGGATCTTGCTGTTGGTCGCCCACTGGCCGTGCACGTGCGCGTAGTGCGGGCGGCGCTCCTGGAACATGTACTCGCGCACGAACTCGCGCTCGAACTTGTGGTGGGCCAGCGGGAGGTCGACCAGGCCCGCGATGTCCATCATCTCGAAGTCGGACCACCACAGGTGCGCGCCCTGGTCGACGTCGAGGTCGACCAGCGGGTCCTCCACGTGCAGCCGCTCCTGCAGGTCCTCCACGTGGCGTACGCGCGGCCGGATCCCGCTGGGCGCCGGATCCGGAGCGTCTGCGACCGACCAGGTCTGCCACACGTTGGCCGGGAGCTGGGCGGCGATCAACAGGACCGCGACCGACGAGCCGACCCGACCCCATGGGCGGAACTCGGGATCGGCCTGGACCGTCGACTCGGACAGCCCGAACATCTCCTGCACGAACCGGACGAACCCGTCGACGCCGAACGCGAACAACATCGCGCCCGGCACCGCGGCGGTCGCGTACCACCGGAACCCCTTCATCCAGTCCCACTGGACGTACAACGCGAAGAACGTGACCGCGAGGCAGAACAGCCACGACATCAGCCGCAGCTGCCACCCGCGGGTGCCGTACCCGACCAGCGGCAGCAGCAGCGCGAGCGCGCCGAGCTCGTACGGCGGTACCTGCTTCATCAGGTCGGGGACCGGCAGCAGGTTCGGCTGGAACGCGAACTGGTACCGGACCAGCTCCGCGGTCGCGACGAGGCCGATCCCGATCGCGGTCGACGCCACGACCAACCCCCGCGGTGGCCGGCTCTCGGTCGCGCGCAGCCCGAGCCAGAACGCCGCCCAGATCCCGCCCACCACCACCGGCAGCAGCCACCGCTGGTCGTGGGACAGCTCGATCGTCAGCCCGACGGCCACGAACACCGCGGTGGCGATCGCGTACCGGAGCCGCCCGTCCCCGATCACGCCGAGGATCCAGATCGGGAGGAAGTAGGCCTGGCCCATCTCGTGGAAGAACCGGCGGCTCCAGTTCCACGCCTTGCCGGTCCACACCATCCGCGGCTCGGTGCGTTCGCCGAGCTTCGCGTAGTAGGTGTTGGGCAGCGGCCACGCGAAGTACCAGTAGTGAACGAGCTGGTACGCGGTCCACGGCACGAAGAACAGCACCAGCCACGCCACGGTCGACGCGATCGACCGGCGGGCGTGGAGGTGGAACACCATCGCGCAGAACCCGGCGACCGCCGAGTACAAGATCCCCTCGGGCCGGGTCAGCGCCACCGCCACCCACACCAGCGCCGACCACGGCGTGCCGCCGGTGCGCACCTCGACCAGGGTGCGCCAGAACCCGAGCGCGATCAGGAAGTCGAGCAGGCCGTTCTCGAGCCCCGCGCCGCTCCAGATGGCGAACTGACTGTTCGCGGCGAGGAACGCCAGCGCGACCAGCGGCAGGTCGTTGTGCTTGCCGGTGGCCTCGCGCAGGGTGGCCCACACGAGCGGCAGCGTGCCGATGCCCAGCACCAGCTGCAGCGGCTTGGTCCAGGTGAACGGATCGAGCCCCACCAGCTGCAGCGCCGCCAGCACCGCGACCCAGGTCGGGTTCGAGTACCCCTCGACCCGCTCGCCACCGGGGTACGCGACCAACCCCTCGCCGTCGATCAGGTTCCGGGCGTACGCGAACGAGATCGCGGTGTCCTCGACGTACCACTGCCACAGGACCACCTGGTGGACCACCGCGCCCACCAGCACGATCAGCAACAGCACAGCGCGGACGCGGTCGGCGACGGACATCGCCGCCCAGGTCGCGCGGAGCAGCGGCGGCACGGTGGAAGGCTGGCGGAGCGCCGCGCGCCAGGAGGCGATCGGCCGGGTGGGGTCGGAGCCAGAGCTGAGCATCGACCCGACGTATCGCGACCCCCGCCACGGGCCCACCGTCACGGGCGCGTCGTCCGCCGGTTTCGACCGATCCCCGATCCCCACATCGGGGAGTGGGGCGCGGGGTCCGAGTCGGAGCCTAGATCGTCTTCTTGACCGATCCGGCGCCCTCGGCCACCGTGGTCTTGCGCGCCTGCATCTGCCGCTTCATCTCGTCGAGCTGGCTGCGTGCAGAGCTGTTCGCCGCCTTTTCCTTGATCTTCTTCAGCTTCGAGTCGAGGGAGTCCCCCTTGATCTCGGTGCCGATGTCCGCCTCGGCCTGGAGCTTCGAGATGTGCTCGCGCACGTTCTCCAGCGCCTTCACGTCGGCGTCGAGCGTGAGGCCGTCGAGGGTCTCCTGGATGCGGATCCGCGCCTCGGCGGTGGCCTTCTTGGCCAGCATCTGCTCCTTCTCGCGCTTCAGCTTCTCGATCTCACCCTGGAACGCCAGCAGACCCGACTTCGCTTCCTCGGCCTGATCGCTCACCCGCTTGAGCTCGGCCGACAGCGACTCGATCGACGAGGTGAGCTCGTCCTTCTTCTGGATCAACACCAGCGCGACCTCGTCCTCCCCTTCGTCGATCGCGACGGGGAGCTGGGTCATGACCTCCTTGAGCTCGCGCTCCTTCGTCTCGAGCTCGGTCGAGAGCTTGTTGCGGAGGTACACGATCCCCGAGACCGCCTTCTTCAGCTCGCGGTGCTTACGAACGCGATCGTCGATCGCCGACTCGTACACCGCCTCGGGGTTGCGGGACTCGATGTCGGAGACCCACAGGCTCAGGAAGCCCCTCCAGACGTTGGCGAGCCGGTCGAAGAACCCCATGTCCGTTGCTCCCGATGTCACCGGCGCGCCCGCGAGGCGGTTCGCGCCAACCTTTGCGCTTCGCGGGCCGCGAACCCGCGGTCCACGTCCTGGTGCAGACTAGCCGCCCCGAGGGGCCGCTGCAATGCCCCCCCACCGATGCTACGCGCGAGGGCGCGAACCATTGCCCGATCGTCGGCGGTGCGACAAACGGTGACGCGCGCGGACCGGTCGACGGCGCGCACCGCGCCGGGTACTGCGGGAGGATGGACCATTGGGACGTGATCATCGTCGGGTCGGGGTTCGGTGGCGCGGTCTCTGCGCTGCGCCTGGCCGAGAAAGGCTACCGGGTGCTGGTGCTCGAGAAGGGGCGCCGGTTCCGCCCGGACGACTTCGCCCAGAGCAACTGGAACCTGCCGCGGTTCCTGTGGAACCCCACCCTCGGGATGCGCGGGCCGTTCCAGATGACCTTCACCCGGCACGTCACCGTGCTGTCCGGCGTGGGGGTGGGCGGCGGCTCGCTGGTGTACGCGAACACCCTGCCGGTGCCGGGGCCGGCGTTCTTCACCCAGGGCAGCTGGGCCGGGCTGCGCGACTGGCAGTCCGAGCTCGAGCCCCACTACGCCACCGCGAAGCGGATGCTCGGCGCCGCGCGCAACCCGACCCTCGGGGTCACCGACCGTGTGTTGGAGAAGATCGCGGCGGAGCGCGGTCAATCCGACGCGTTCTCCGCGACCGACGTGGCGGTGTACTTCGGCGATCCGGCGTCCGAATCCCCCGACCCGTACTTCGGCGGGCGCGGACCGGCGCGGCGCGGGTGCAACGCGTGTGGGGCCTGTATGCTCGGCTGCCGCCACGGCGCGAAGAACACCCTCGACAAGAACTACCTGTTCCTGGCGGAGCAGCTCGGCGCGGTGATCTGGCCCGAGACGACCGCCGAGGTGATCCGGCCCGATCCCGCCGGCGGGTACCAGGTGATCGCCCGCCCCACCTTCGGGCTCCGGCGGCCGGCGCGCACCCTCCGGGCGACCCGGGTGGTGCTCGCGGGCGGGGTGCTGGGCACCAACGAGCTGCTGCTGCGGATGCGCGGCGAGCCCGACGGCCTGCCGAACCTGTCCGACCAGGTCGGGCGGGCGGTCCGCACGAACAGCGAGTCCCTGATCGGCGTCACCGCGCCGTCCGGCACCGATCTGTCCCACGGCGTCGCGATCGGCTCGATCCTCCACACCGACGCGCACAGCCACCTCGAACCGGTGCGGTACCCTGCCGGCTCCGGGCTGTTCCGCGCGCTCACCCTGCCCCACGCGCCAGGGGCCACGTTCCCCCAGCGGATGGCCGCGAGCCTGCGGTACGCGATGGCCAACCCGGGTCGCACTGCGCGCGGCCTGCTGGTGCGCGACTTCGGCGCGTCGACCGCGATCCTGCTGTACATGCGCACCCTCGAAGGCACCCTGCGGTTCGAGCTCGGCGCGATGGGCCTGCGCAGCCGCGCGGGCGACGGGGACCTCCCGTCCGCCGACATCCCCGAGGCGTCCGAGCTCGCCGACGCGTTCGCCCGTCACCTCGACGGGTACGTGGTGAGCCTGTTCACCGAGACCTTGTTCGGGATCCCGACCACCGCGCACATCCTGGGCGGGGCGGGCATCGGGCGCACCGCGGCCGAGGGCGTGATCGGCGAGGACCACCAGGTGCACGGCTACCCCGGGCTGTACGTGTGTGATGGCAGCGCGATCTCGGCGAACCCCGGGGTGAACCCGTCCCTCACCATCACGGCGATGAGCGAGCGCGCGATGTCCAGGGTCCCCGCGGCCAACGAGGCGAGCGGCCCGTAACGGCGTGCGATACGTTCGGGCCGGAGGCGCGGATGTGGTGGGCGCTCGCTTCGTGCACCCAGAGGGAGTCGGTGGTGCAGGCCCCGCACGAGGAGCCGGGGTGGACCGACCCGTTCACCTACTCGACGATCCACCTCCCGCCGGACGGCGACGCCGCGCTCGGGTTCGCCGGGCCCCGCCCACGCAACGTGTTGATGTTGTCGATCGACACCACCCGGCGCGACCACTTCGGCGACACCTACACCCCGTTCCTGGCGGGGCAGTCGCGCCAGGGCGTGAACCTCGCCGACCACCAGCAGTGCAGCAACTGGACGTACGCTTCCACCAGCTGCACCCTGAACGGGCGGTACCACGAGGAGAACGGGTTCGTCCCCCAACTGTCGGCGCTGTTTCAGGCACCGATGCCGGACGGGCAGCGCACGCTGGCCACGCGCCTGCGGGACCGCGGCTACCACACGATCCTGCTGTCGACCAACGGGTGGCTCGGGCCGAAGTGGAACAACGCACAGGGCTACCTCGACGCGCCCACCCCGTTCACCTCGAACGCCACGGTGCTCGGAAACGAGGGGAAGGCCCGGCTGCTCGAGCTGCAACCGGACCAGCCGTGGTTCCTGCACCTGCACTTCATCGAGCCGCACCCACCGTACAACCCGCCGGCCGCCTACCTCGACGAGGTGGCCAGCTTGCCGCCGTTGCCGGAAGGCATCGACGTGACGACCCAGCAGGGTCAGTACGCCGCGAACGCCGACTGGCCGGAGATGACCGAGGAGGAGCGGGATCTGCTCGAGGCGCACCTGCGCGGGCGGTATCACGGCGAGCTGCGGTACCTCGACGATCAGCTCGCGGCCCTGTGGGCCGACTTCGAGGCTTCCGGGTTCCTGTCGGACACGCTGGTCGTGGTGTGGACCGACCACGGCGAGCAGTTCTGGGAGCACGATCAGCAGAGCCACGCGTACTTCCTGGGGGCCGAGGAGAACGACGGCGTGGCGTTCTTCTGGTCGCACAACCTCCCGGCCTCGGAGTGGACCGAGCCGACCCACGCGGTGGACCTCGCGCCCACCGTGCTCGAGGCGGTGGGGTTCCCGCCCGATCCGACGGAGTTCTGGTTCAGCGGCTACGTGCTCGGCACCGCGCCGGACGAGCGGCCCCGGTTCGCCATGTCGGTGGCGCGGCTCGGCCCGCTGCAGTCCGTCACCCTCGACGGGTGGAAGCTGACGTTCAACTTCGCGGGGGTGGTGCGGCTGTACGACCGAAACACCGACCCGGAGGAGCTCGTCGATCTGTACGAGACCGACCCGGAGAACGAGCACGTGCTCCCGCTGTGGACGTTGCTGCGCCCCCGGATCGAGCTGTTGAGCGCGCTGGTGCCCACCCGACCGCTGGTGTGGCCCGAGGGGTTGCCCGGCCCGGGTCAACCCGTCGAGTGACCGCAGATCAGGACAGGATCTTCTGCAGGCTGATCCCGAGGGCGACGTTCGACACCTTGAGCTTGCCGGCCATGAACAGCATCATCGCCGAGGTCGGGTTCTCGATCATGTTCTCCCAGTCGGCCTTGGTCGCGGACACGACGCAGCCGGGGCTCGGGTGCGGCCCTACGGCCACCGTGCCTTCGCCCGTGAGATCGGCGGTCCACTGACCCGCGCCGTCGATGTCGAACTGGTACACCGCGTTGATCGACTTCACCAGATCGGGGTGCGTCTTCAGCTTGTTGGGGAGCCAGTTCGAGAAGAAGTCGTTCGTGTCGGCCATCGCCAGAAACCCTCCGTGGGCCGACAGGCTACCGTCGCGCGCCCCGGCAGGCAACTGGCGTGTCAGCACGCGCGCAGGCGGTCCAGGAACCCGCCGATCTCGGCCGCCTCGACCCGGAACAGCCCGAGGTCCGACTCGTCGCCCCACCCGTGCCAGTCCGACCCGCCGGTCACGTACAGCCCGTGACGCTTCGCCGCGGATCGCAGCTTGCGGCGGTCTTCGCCGGACACCCCGGGGCGAACGACCTCGATCCCCTCGAGCCCAGCGGCCACGAACGTCGGCAGGTTCGCGTCGACCTGGGCCACCGTGGGGTGCGCCCACGCCGTGAGGCCCCCCGCCGCCCGCGCGACCGCGATCGCCTCGAGGAACCCGAGATCGATCGGCGGCACGATCCCGTGGAAGTCCGACAGGTACTTGGTGAACGCGTCGCGCACGTGGCCCACGTGGCCGCGCTCCACCATCCGCCGCGCCAGGTGGTGCCGGGTGAGCGACACCTCGCCGCGGACCGCCTCCGCCTCGGCCGGCGCCAACCCGACCAGCCCGAGGCGCGAGATCGCTCGGTCGAACCGGCTCGCGCGCGCGCGGCACTGGTCGGCGCAGAACGACGCGAACGACTCGGGCACCCGATCGGGGAAGTACACCAGCAGGTGGAGCTCCCGCCCGTTCCACATCCCGGAGAGCTCGGCGCCTGCCAGCAGGTACACCTCGCGGCCCTCGAACGAGTGCAGGCCGGGCGGCGGTCCGCTCGGCAGGTCGTGGTCGGTCAACGCCACGAGCTCGAGCCCGCCGAGCGCGCACCGTCGAATCACCTCGTCGGGCTCGAACTTCCCGTCCGACCGGGTCGAGTGGAGGTGAAGGTCGAACCGCATCCCCGGGCGGACGTGTCGGTCGAGGTAGCCACGCAGCGTCGGAGACTCGGAGATCAACCACCACCCGCTCGGGCGCGGGCCCGTCGCTCCGGATCTTACCCGATCATCGAGCGGACGGCTCGGCCGGGGCGTCGGTCCACCGGACGTCCCCTTGGGTCGCCAAGGTGTCCGCGAGCGTCCGCAGGGGCGCGTCGGACACCGAGGCGAGCGCGATCGCGGCGTCGAGCTCGAGCGGCCGATCGCTCACGGCGACCAACGCTCCCCGCCCCGGCACGTGCACCCGATACGACCCGTCACCGGTGGCGAACCGCGCCTTGTCGGCCGCGCCCGCCCCCGCGAGGATCGGCACCAGGCCCTCGGACGTGTGCCCGACCACCGTGACCACCGCGCGCTCGGGCACGTCGAACGCCGCCCACGTGCCGCCGCGACCGGGCACGAACTCGGCGGAGAACGTGGGGGACCGGCGGTCCTCGGGGGCGCGCAGCGCGACCCCGGCGAGCGCGACCACCCCGACCGCGGCGGTCGCCGCCGCCACCCACACCCGCCACGCGGACGGCGCCTCCGGGAGCACCTCGGGCAGGTCCCCCACCCCGTCGAGCTTGCCCCACGACCGGTGCAACACCTCGCGCGACGCGCGCTCGGCGAGCGGCCCGATCAGGCCTCGCTCGGTCCACGCGCCCGGGCCGTCGAGCAGCAGCCCGCGCAGGTGCTCCCGGCGCGGGGAGCCCACCGCCGCAGCGGTCACCAACACCGGCGCGATCTGTTCGAGGTGGGCTCCGTCGAGCAGCACGCGGTCGTCGCCCAGCGGGAACACCGGAACCCCGAGCTCCTCGACCAGGCGGCGCCGCGCCCGCCGTCCGTCGGGGTGGAAGTGCAGCGCGACCACCCGCGCCCGCCCGTGTGGCCGCGCTCCCACGCTCGGCGCGAACAGGTCGTCGACGGTGAACACCCCGGCGTGGATCAGCCGCAGCGTGCGGTCACACCGGGGGCAGGTCAACACGTGGTCGTGGTGGCACCCCTCCGCCACGTCGAGCAGCGGCGGACACGGCCCCGGGGCGAACGCCGCCAATCGCCGCAGCAGGCGGTCGACCCGCTCGGGCGCCCACGCCTCCACCGGCAGGCCGTCGGCGACGGCGATGCCGCGCACCACCTCCCGCAGCCCGTGCTGGACGGCCTCGAGCGCCACCCGGTCGAGCTTCAGGTGCTCCTCGACCCACGGCAGCGACCGCTCGTCGCCGTAATGATGGCGGAACACCGCCGCCGAGGTCGGATCGGCGGAGCGCTCGACCGCCCGACGCCACCGCGGGGTGAGCGGCATCTCCCAGTCCGACGCGGACGGGTCGGCGGGCAGCTGGCCGCGCGCCCGGGCGACGAACTCCTCGGTCAGCCGGGTGGCGAGGTCCTCCGCGTGGGGCAGCGGGGTGGCCGGATCGACGTGGTACAGCACGTGCGCCCGCGCGTCGCGCAGCACGTCCTGGCGCACCTTCACGCCCAGCACCAGCAGCGTCCACGCGATGCGCACGGTCAAGCCGGACCAACCGACGACGGCGACATCGTTCGACTTCGGGGGAGGGGCGACCGGGAGGGCCATGGCGGCACGACGGGG
>JBEBJC010001220.1:0-2419 GCA_040080105.1 Myxococcota bacterium | reverse complement strand
CAAGGTGTTCTACGACACCTCGTTCGACCCGAGCGGCGCGGTCGTGTCTGCGCGAGGGGGCGACTTCGGCGACGCCGACCTCGAGACGTACTGCTCGGCTGGCGAGGACGGCACCATCTCGGTGGTCGCGCTGGCCTGGCCGTAGGACTCAGCGCCTCCGCCGGCGCCCCGCCGCGACCCCGGCCGCCACGAGCCAACCGACGGGCCGCGGGCCCCCGCCACACCCGCACCCGGCCGGCTCCACCCGGCCGTCGGTGACCTGTTCGGGGGCCGGCGTCGGAGGCTCCTGCTCCGCCGCGGTCGAGGTGATCGCGACCTCGAACCGCGCGTCGACCCCCACGCCCCCGGCGCCCGACGGCACCAGCCGCACCGCGGCGAGGCCGCTGTCGGTGGCGACCGCCTCGACCGGTAGCCGCAGCTCGACCGGGCCGTCCTCGGGCAGCGGCACGGTGAGCCACACGCCGGGCGCGTCCGCCACCTCGGCCCCGGTCGGGACCGGCACGGAGTCACCGGCGGCGAACGAGGTGCCGCCGGCCGCGTCGAGCGTCACCCCCGCGGGGACGGTGACCTGGACGAACAGCTCTCCGCCCGCCGCGCGTGAGTCTCCGGTCAACACCAGCTCGGCCGACGGCGCGGCGTCCACGTCGGTGGGCGGGTCGAACCGCACCACCGGCACCTTCAGCGCGCGGTCGGCCGACAGCGCCCCCCCACACCGGACCCGGTCGGCGAGCTGGGGGTCGGGGGTGCACGAGCGGACCAGCACGTCGACGGTGTCGGCCGCGTCGAGGCGCGGCCACCGCTCGCGCACCAGCGCCGCCACCCCCGCGGCCACCGGCGCCGCGTAGCTCGTGCCGCTCGACACCGACACCTGGTCGTCGCTGCCGATCCCGAGGCTGCACAACGAGGTGCCGGGGGCCGCCACGTCGACCGACTCACCGCCGAAGTGGCTCCACGGGTCGAGCCCGCCCCCTTCGCGCAAGCTCGCCACCGCGAGCACGTTCGCGAACGGGTAGCTCGCCGGGAACACCGGGGTCAGGTCGTTGTCGGCGTCGAAGCAGTCGGGTTGGAACACGCAGTTCGCGGCGGCGGCGACCACCACTACGTCGGCTGCGGCGAGCGCCTCCACCGCGTCGGTGAACGCGGCCGGCGGGGAGCTCGACGCGAGCGAGTAGTTCATCACCCCGACCTCGGGGTGGTTCGCGGCGAGGTCGTCCATCGCCTCGATCGCGTACGAGTAGTACAGCGCGCCCCACTGGTCCGCGATCTTCTGCAGGAACAGCGACCCGCCCGGTGCGAGCCCGGTGCGGCCGGCGTCGTTCGCCACCGCCGCCGCCACCCCCGCGATGAACGTGCCGTGCTCGGGCACCCCCGACGCCTGACTCACCTCGGCGACCGGGTCTCCGTCACCGTAGTCGTACTGGTCGGCGATCTGCCCGGCGAGGTCGTGGTGCGTCGCGCGGAACCCGGCGTCCTGGATCGCGATCGTCGGCGCGTCGAGGCCACAAACCGCCGCCCACGCCCCCTCGACCTCGGTCAGCGCGAGCTCGTACGGGTTCGGGCAGTCGTCGGTGGGCTCGGCCGAGACCCCGGACGCGAGCGTCATCACCCCGTCGGGCTCGGCTCGGCGCACCCCCGGCAGGCGCGCGAGCGCGTCGGGGCTGCCGCCCTCCACCAGGCACACCCGGCTCGTGCGGAAGCAGCGCACGAGCCGCCCGCCGAGCGCCCGCACGTCCGGCGGGTGATCCACGTCGTCGACCGACACCAGAACCGTGTCCGGACCTGCCCACGCCGCTGCGCCGAAGAGCCACATCGGTGCGTCCTATCCGCCGAGCGCGGCGGTGACCTCCCGTAGCGCGGCGGCGAACCGGTCGGGTCGCTCCCACGGCCACATGTGTCCGGCGCCCTCGACCTCGATCAGCCGCGCGCCGGGGATCCGCTGCGCGAGGGTCCGCTGGCGCGCGATCGGGGTGAGGGGGTCCTCGGTCCCCGCGAGCACCCAGGTGGGTACGCGCAGCTCCCCCAGCCGGTCGAGCCGGTCGAACCGGTCACACGCGCG
Source organism: Myxococcota bacterium (assembly GCA_040080105.1). Classification (GTDB taxonomy): domain Bacteria; phylum Myxococcota_A; class UBA796; order UBA796; genus JACKER01. The sequence goes on along the minus strand of JBEBJC010001220.1, from coordinate 363 downwards.
CCAGTCCGCGGCGGCGGTGGCCGGTGGCACCTGGGCCACCGCGGCGTCGTACGCGGCGGCGGCCTCGGCCGACCCGGGGCCGAACGCGAACCCCATCGACATCGGGCCGCTCGCGGCGGCATCGAGGAGCTGGGGGTGCACCCGCAGCCTCGCCCCCGAGCTGACCAGCACCAGCGCCGACAGGCGGTCACCGCGCAGCGCGAGCTCGAGCGCCACCGCCCCTCCGTACGAGTGGCCGACCACCGCGACCGGCCCCGGCGGGAGCAGCGCGAGCAACGCGTCCGCGGCCTGGGCCACGTCGGTGCACGGCGGCCCGTCGGGCCTGCCGGGGAGCGACGGCGTGACCACCCACATCCCGTCTGT
>JBEBJC010001219.1:0-2420 GCA_040080105.1 Myxococcota bacterium | reverse complement strand
GTGGTGGCGAGCCACGACCCCGCGACCGACACGTTCACCCTGGCGCGAGACCGCGGGGTGTGGGCGCTCGCGTCGGTGACGCCCGGCCGGTGGCGCACGGTGTGGCAAGGGGACCTCGACGGCAACGAGGTCGACTACCACTGGCTCGGCGACCGGCTCGAGGAGGTGACCTACGGCGGGGCTGCCGGCGAGCCGGCGCTCGTGTCGGTGTGGTTCGGCTACACCGCGGCCGAGCGGGCGCCGCTGCGGGCGGAGCGCGGGGAGGTCCTGGCGTTCGACGAGCGGCTGCGCCAGATCGACGTGCGCTCGGCGGGCCCGGAGGGGTGGTCGGCGCGGGTGCGGTACGTGTTGTCGTACCTGCCGGGCGACGAGTGGGTCGACCGGATCGACCGGGAAGAGGTGCGCCTGGTGGAGACGACCACCCCGGCCGCGTGGCAGCAGGTGGCGGCGTTCTCGTGGACGCCCGACGCGGCCGAGGTCGAGCCGGGGGCGTTCGCGCCGCCGTTCCTCGACGTGTCGAGCACCAGCGGCGACGCGTCCGGCCACGGGTCGACCACCGCGCTGAAGCGCCTGGGAGACGCGAGCGGCGACGGCCTGCCCGACGCGCTGACCGAGGGGCATGCGCGGTGGCAGCGGCTCGACGCCACCGGGCGGTGGTGGGAGGACCTCGAGGCCGGCCGGGACGTGGTCGGCGGGGGTCCCATGGATCGGACCGTGACCGAGGTGGTGTACGAGGACGAGGACGACCGGGAGGTGGGGACCTACGGGGTCGACCGGGTGGCGGACGTAGACGGAGACGGCCTCGAAGACCTGGTGTACACCCACGGCGCGCCGCTGTCGTTCGCCGACGATCCGCTCGCGCTCGACCTGAACCGCGCGCCAGCGTCGTCGAGCTGGTCGGTGCGGTACGGGGTGGCCCCCGGGGCGTACGCGGCCGAGGTGACCGAGGTGGCGCCGTACCCGTACACCCGGATCGGGTCCCGACCGGACCTGCCGGAGATGCCGGTGGGTTCGTACGCGGAGTCGTACGTGTTCGAGGGCGACGAGGTGGGCCTGTCGGACGTGGACGGCGACGGGTGGCTCGACGTGGTGGAGGTGGTGCCGTACGACGGGCTGTACGTGTACTGGCGCACGCCGTCGCGGGGCGCAGGGTGGGAGGGCTCGCCCGAGCGGGTGTTGGACCTGCCGCTGGTGTCGCTGTCGACCACGCTCGGGTGGGTCGAGGAGGCGTGGGTCGTCGAGTACGTGCCGGAGCGGCAGCAGCAGGCGCCGACGGTGGAGCTGCTGGAGGCGCGCACGGGGCTGGTGGACGTGAACGCCGACGGGGTCCCGGACTGGGTGGACACCTGGGGGTGGACCGAGTCGGCGCCGGAGTGGCAGGTGTGGCTCGGGACCGGCGGTCGGTCGGCGGCGTTCGAGGGCAGCCCGCGGGCGTGGCCGGCGCCGACGCCGTGGTGGTCGCGGACCGACGAGGGCACGCCGACGGTGACGGTGTGCACGATCGGGTTCGACGAGCAGGACGAGATCGACGACCTCGAGCTCGACGAGGTGGAGGTCGAAGACATCGAGCTGCGGGAGGCCGATCCGGCGTCTCCGGGCTCGTCGTGCCAGGCGCCGGTGGTGGGTCGGGCGTCGGCGCAGCTCGGTGGCTTGCTCGACGTGGACGGGGACGGTCGGCCGGACCTGGTGGTGGGCGAGTCGCAGGCGTGGCACCGGAACGAGGGTGACGGGTTCGGGGAGGGCCGGGCGTTGCCGGCGTGGTGGCCGGTGTTGTCGGTCGGGGCCGACGGGCACACGTCGGCGGCGCTGTCGGTGGGGCGCACGCGGCAGGCGGTGGCGGTCCCGGCGGTCCCGCCGCTGCCGTACGACCCGTCGGCGACGAGCCCGAAGGGTGGGTTCCACCAGCAGATGTTGCAGGTGGTCGACCTCGACCGGGACGGGATGCCCGACCTGGTCGACCGGCGCAGCCCGAGCGCGCCGGTGGTGCAGTGGAGCCGCGGGGTGCGCGGCGGCCTGTTGGCGGCGGTGGTGCTCGGGGCCGGGGCGGAGACGACGTTGGAGTACACGTCGTCGTCCGAGCTCGCGCCGTCGGGGACCGACGCGCCGCAGCACGCGGCGCTGCGCAAGGACGTGCTCACCGCGGTCGAGGTGTGGGACCCGGTGACCGGGTACGGGGCGCGGCGCGAGTCGACCTACGCAGGCGGCTGGTCGTCGGGCGTCCGGTGGTGGGGGTTCGAGGAGGCTCGGCACGACGAGTACGTGTGGGGCGAGCCGGACGTGACCACGTCCGCGCCGATCCCGGCCTGGCAGTGGCTCGGGGCGGAGGAGACCGGCGCGTGGGTGGGCCGCGACGTGGTGCTGGTGGAGTCGCGGTCGGTGTGGACCGACCGGGCGCTCGGGTACCTCGACGGAGGCGCAGC
>JBEBJC010000196.1:0-11312 GCA_040080105.1 Myxococcota bacterium | reverse complement strand
CCAGAACCCGACGCTGCCGCCGTCCACCCGGTCCCGCCCGTCGACCACCACGCCGCCGCCGTACGCGCACCCGTTGGTGTCCACGTCCTGCGCGACGTACTCCTTGCGGTCCACCCCGCGCGAGGCGTCGAAGTGGGCGTAGGGGCGGATCATCCCGAACTGCGCGGTGGCGCGCACGCCGAGGTTCGCGATCCAGTCGTTGTCCGGGATGTTGCCGAGCAAGCCGTCGTACGAGATGTCCGAGCCGGTGCCCTGGGCGCCGACCCGCGAGTAGAACCCGTACGCCGTCGCGTCGACCGGCCCGGGGAGCTCGTCGAGCGACACGATGCCGCCGAACCGCTGGGTGATCGCGCGGCCGTCGAACCCGAACGTCTCCTGCTGCTGCTGCCCGAGCAGGCTCACGAAGTTCGACTCCGACAGGTCGTCGGACGAGGCGTACACGTTGAGCGGCACCACGGTGACCGTGCCCACGCCGATCGGCACGTCGACCCGCACCATGTCGAGCACGTCTGCGAGCACGTAGTCGGGCGCGCCGCCCATCCCGCCGATCGAGAGGAACTGCCGACCGACCCGGAACCGCACGCCGTCGTCCACCGCGGTCGACATCTCCGCGTACAGGGCCGGCACGTACAAGAAGCCGCCGAACTCGTTGATCGAGCCGATCTGGTCGTTGCCCCACAGGCCGCGGTGGCCGGCTTCGAACACGAACCGCACCTGGGGCTCGATCTCGTACCCGAGCTCGAACGAGGCGCCGGTGAACCCGAAGTGGCCCCGATCGTCGGAGTCGAGGATCGCCTGGTCACTGCTCTCGTCGAGCGTGCGGAAGTCGAGGTTGTCGAACTCGTAGTAGTGAGACTCGATCTCGGCCTGCCACTCGAGCCGGCCCTCCTCGTTCGTGACCTCGGTGTCGCGGTACTCCTGATCGGGGCGGGTCTGAGCCGCCGCGACGTTCGGCGCGGCCAGCGCGCCGAGGAGCGCGGTAGAGAACAGCGCGCTCGAGAGGAGTGGAGACGACGGACACATGCGGCCCTCCGAGGGTGGCCGCGCCCTGTAACGCACGGGGGCGCCGCGCGAGTGACGGCTCGCGCACGACCAGGGTGAAACCCACGGCGACCGCGCGGCCGATTACGCTCGCGCACGGAGATCGCACGAATGGCCGAGAACGAGGACGACATGGAGACCGCGCAAATGGACATCGTGCCGTGGCTGCCGCCGGTTGCGTCGGCCGACGATCTGCCCCGGACGGGCGTAGACGAGGGCACGTTGTGTTTCGTGCACACGAGTGACAGCGTGTGGCGGTTCCGTGACGGCCGGTGGGTCGAGATCGGCCGGGTCCCGCTGACCCCGTAGGGTCACACGAGCTCGTTCACCAGCTGGACGACCCCGAGCACCAGCACGAACACCGCGAACCCGCGACGCAGCACCGCCTGGTCGATCCGGGTAGACGCCATCGACCCGAGCACCGCGCCGACCGCGGCCACCGCGGAGAACGTGCCGGCCAACCCGAGGTCGATCGTGGCGTGGGACAGGTGGCCGGCGACCCCGGCGATCGAGTTCAGGCAGATCACCAGCAACGACGTGCCGATCGCCTTGTTCATCGGCAGGCCGCCGAGCAGGACCAGCGCCGGCACGACCAAGAACCCGCCCCCCGCCCCGACGAGCCCGGTCGCGAACCCGACCGACAAGCCTTGCGCGGCGATCACCCACCCCGCAGCGCGGTGGGGGACCGCCCCCGCGTCGCGTCCGCGCAACATCCCGAGCGCGGTGGCGACCATCATCAGCGCGAACAACACCATCAGCACCTGGCCGGAGAACCACGAAGCGATCCACCCGCCGACCAGCGCGCCCGCCATGCCCGCCGCGCCGAAGGTCGCCCCGACCCGCCAGTCCACGTTGCCGGCGCGCACGTGCTGCACCATCGCGACCGCGCTGGTCACCGCCACCACCACCAGCGAGGTGGCGATCGCCTCCTTCTCGTCGAGGTGCAGCGCGTACACCAGGATCGTGACGGTGAGGATCGACCCGCCGCCGCCGAGCAGCCCGAGGGACAACCCGACCAACGACGCCAGGACCGCGGCGAGCCCGTACACGCGACCTCCACCGATACCAACAGCACGATTCGTGCCACCATTTTCGTCGCGACGTGGTCGCAACACGGTGCGACGATCCCGTACATTCGGACGCGTCGCCGTGCGAGCGCCGCCCGGCCCGCCGAGGTACGTCGCGCTCCGGTGCGACAGTGATGCAACGGAGGGTGGATGTGGGACGGTGACCGATGAAGTGGGTCCGACCCCCGGCCGACGCGGCGAGGATCGTGCACGGGATCGTGACCGTGGCGCCCGAGATGGATCTGTTCTTCGAGCGGATGCAGCGCGCGGCGCGCACGCACGCCACCGTGTTGATCCGCGGCGAGAGCGGCACCGGCAAGGAGCTCGTGGCGGCGGCGCTCCACAAGTCGAGCCCTCGCGCCAACCGCCCGTTCCACGCGATCAACTGCGCCACGCTCGACCGCGAGCTGCTGGCGTCCGAGCTGTTCGGCCACGTGCGCGGCGCGTTCACCGGCGCGGTGCGCGACCGGGTGGGGCTGTTCCAGCTCGCCGACGGCGGCTCGATCTTCCTCGACGAGGTCGCCGAGATCCCGCTCGACATCCAGGCGCGCCTGCTCCGGGTCCTGCAGGAGCGGAAGTTCGTCCGCCTCGGCAGCTCCGACCCGGTGTCGGTCGACGTCCGCATCCTCAGCGCGACCCACCAAGCACTGCGGCGCGAGGTCGAACAGAAGCGGTTCCGCGAGGACCTGATGTACCGCCTGCGGGTGGTGGTGTTGTACCTGCCGCGCCTCGCGGAGCGCACCGGCGACGTGGAGGCGCTGACCTGGCACTTCGTGCGCGAGTTCAACCAGCAGGGGTACCGCACGATCGAGGCGATCGACCGTGAGGCGCTCGACCTGATGCTCGCGTACCCGTGGCCCGGCAACATCCGCGAGCTGCGCAACAACCTCGAGTCGGCCTACGCGATCGGGGAGGGCCCGGTGCTCGGGGTGGAGGACCTCGCGCCGGAGCTGCGCGGGATCGAGCCCCCGGGGCAACCGCGGACGCCGGTCCCGCGCGACGACGAGCGGTCCCAGCTGGTCGAGGCGCTCCGCGCGCACGGCGGCCACAAAGGGCGCGCGGCGGCGGCGCTCGGGATGTCGCGGTCCACCCTGTGGCGCAAGCTGCGGATGCTCGGGATCGAGTGACCCCTACCCGAACAGGTTCATCGGGAGCTTCAGGTACCGCCGCCCGTTCGCCTCGGGCGCGGGCAACACCCCGGCGTTCACGTTCACCTGCAGGCTCTGGAAGATCAGGTTCGGCGGGCGCAGCGTCTTGTCGCGCGACTGGCGGAACGCCACGAACGACTCGCGCGTGGTGTCCGCGCGCAGCTGGGTGTTCGACGCCTTCGACTCCCCGATCGTGGTCTGCCAGCGCACCTCGCGGCCGCCCGGCTGGTAGTCGTGGCCCACGAACACCCGGGTGCCGTCCGGGTGGGCGTACAGCTTCTTCACGCTGTCGTACAGCTGGTCGGCCGACCCGCCCGGGAAGTCGCACCGCCCGGTGCCGGAGTCGGGCATGAACAGCACGTCGCCGGTGAACAGCGCGTCGCCGATCGAAAACGTCACGCACGCCGGCGTGTGACCCGGGGTCGCGATCGGCACCACCTCGAGCGAGCCCGCCTGCAGCGGCACTCCGTCCTGCAGGAGCACGTCCCACTGGGAGCCGTCGGCGCGGAACGAGTCCCACCCGAACACCCCGGCGAACGTCGACTGGACCTGCCGGATGTGCTCGGAGATGCCGATCTTCGCGCCGAGCTCGGCCCGGAGCTTCTGGAACCCGGACAGGTGGTCGGCGTGCGCGTGGGTGTCGAGCACGTAGTGCACCTTCAACCCGTGCTCCCGCACGAACGCGAGCAGCCGGTCGAGCGACTCCTCGTACACCCGCACCGCGAGGGTGTCGTAGTCCAGCACGGTCCACCACCACCGCGTCGCGGGTGGCCGGGTCCCACACCACGTACGTCAACGTCCAGGTCCGGGGATCAAAAAACGCCTCGACCCGCATGTCGACCTCCTGCTCGCACACTGCAGCACGCGTGCCAACCACCGGTCGAACCCTCGGCACGGCGATTGCTAAGAGCTCCCCGGAGGTTTTTCATGGCTGCAGTGGTCGACCCACTGGAACGACTCGAGGCCCGACTGGCGGCGATCGAGGCAAAACTGGACCGAATCTCCGCGGCGGTGGGCGACGATCGCTTGCGGCCCGCCCTCGGGCTCGCGGCGCAGATCGAGCCGGCGATCGCGATGGCCGGCGACGCGATCGACGAGTGGGCGGGGCGGCAGATCGCCCGCGGCGTCGACCCCGACGCGCACGTCCGCCACGCGCTGACCCTGGCGGAGCGCCTCACCGACCCGGCGGTGGCGGGCCGGCTCGAGCGGTTGATCGAGCTCCTCCCTCGGCTGCTGCCGGTCGCCGAGCTGGCGGCCACGTTCGAGCCGACCACCGCGATGTTGTTCGACATGTTGGACGAGCAGGTCCGGCGCCTCGACGAGCGCGGGGTCGACGCCGAGTCGCGGTTCCACCAGGTGACCGACCTGGTGGAGCGGTTGACCGACCCGGAGTTCCACGCCCACCTGTCGGCGCTGCTCGACGCCGCTCCGAACCTGATGGCCGCCACCCGCACCGGGGAGCTGTTCGGCCGCGCGGTCGACCAGGTGATCGCGCGGGCCCCGGAGCCCGTGGGCCTGTTCGGGCTCCTGCGCGCCCTGTCCGACCCGAACGTGCAGCGCGCCGTCGGGTTCGCCCTCGCGGTGGCCGATCAGGTCGGCCGCGAGCTCCCCTCCTCCACCACCGCCCCCGTGCGGGCCTAGAACGACGGAGTTCCCGTGTCCAATCCAGATCGGTCCCACCACTCGGTGCTCGTGGTCGGCGGCGGCGCCGGCGGAATCACCGTCGCGGCGATGCTGCGCAACCTCCCCGACCCGCCCCAGGTCGGCATCGTCGAGCCTTCGGACAAGCACTACTACCAGCCGCTGTGGACACTCGTGGGCGGCGGCGTGTTCCCGCGCGAGGAGTCGGAGCGCGACGAGGCGCCGTTCATCCCGGACGGGGCCACGTGGATCCGAGACCGGGTCGCGTCGTTCCAGCCCGAGCAGAACCAGGTGACGCTCGCGTCCGGCGCGATCGTGACCTACGACCAGCTGGTGGTCGCCCCCGGCATCCAGCTCGACTGGGGCAAGATCGACGGGCTGAAGGAGGCGCTCGGCAAGGACGGCGTCACCAGCAACTACAGCTACGACACGGTCGAGTACACCTGGAAGGCGCTGCAGGCGTTCCAGAAGGGCCACGCGATCTTCACCTTCCCGGCCACCCCGATCAAGTGCGCCGGGGCGCCGCAGAAGATCCTGTGGCTCGCCGACCACCACCTGCGGCGGCGCGGGATCCGCGACCACGCGACGGTGACGTTCGCGAGCGCCGGCGCGGCGATCTTCGGGGTGCCGCGGTACGCGAAGACGCTGTCGCGGCTCGCCCGCGAGCGCGGCGTGCAGGAGTGGTACAAGCACAACCTGGTGGCGATCCGCGGGGCGAAGAAGGAGGCGGTGTTCGAGATCGTCGGCACCGGCGAGCAGAGCGTGGTCCCGTACGACTTCATCCACGTGACCCCGCCCCAGAGCGCTCCCGACTTCGTGAAGTCGAGCCCGCTGGCGGACGCCGCCGGCTGGGTCGAGGTGAACAAGCACACGCTGCAGCACGCGCGGTACGCCAACGTGTTCTCGCTCGGGGACGCGAGCAGCACCCCGAACAGCAAGACCGCCGCGGCGATCCGCAAGCAGGCGCCGGTGGTGGTCGACAACCTGATGGCGTTCCGGCGCGGGTTGCCGCTCGAGGGCAAGTACAACGGCTACGCGAGCTGCCCGCTGGTCACCGGATACGGTCGCCTGATCCTCGCCGAGTTCGGCTACGACGGGGTGATCATGGAGACCATGCCGTTCGATCAGTCGCAGGAGCGGTACTCGATGTGGGCCACGAAAGCCTACGCGCTCCCGCGGATGTACTGGCACGGGATGCTCCGCGGCCGCTGGTGATACACTGCCGGGAGGGGGGCCCGTCATGCTCCTGCTCCTGGCGGCGGTCCACGCGTACGCGAACAGCAAGATCCACCCCCTGCGGTTCGAGCCGCCTGCGGGGGTGGAGGCGCCGCCGGCCGAGTGGATCGATCCGCTCGCCTTGACACCCGAGATGCGCGGGTGGCTCGCGCGGAACGTTCCGGCGACCGGCACCGAGGACCAGCGGATGCGTCGGCTGATCGCGGCGCTGTCCCACGACCTGCCGCTGCGGTACGACCCGCACACCGGCACCGCCGCCGAGGTGTTCTCCACCGGCAGGTACAACTGCCTCGGCCTGACCCACCTGGTGGTCGCGCTCGCGCGCGAGCTCGGGGTGGATGCTTACTACGTGAGGATCGAGGAGTTCCGGTCGTACTCGCGCACCGGGGCGTCGGTGTTGTCGTCGACCCACGTGGCGGCCGGCTGGGGCACGGTCGCGAACGTCCACGTGATCGAGCTCGAGACGGTGAGCGAGGAGGAGCGGAAGGCCGCCGACCGGATCGCGGACGCCGCGGCGGTCGCGCTGCACTACAACAACCGGGCGGCCGAGCTGCTGCTGCTCGGTCAGCCCGAGCTCGCGACCCGCTGGCTCGACGCCGCGCGCGCCGTCGACCCCACCCTGCCCGAGTTGTGGGTGAACACCGGGGTGGCCGCGCGGCGGGTCGGCGATCTCGGGCGAGCGGAGCACGCGTTCCGCGAGGCGATCCGGATCGCGCCCACGAACCTCGCCGCGTACCGGAACCTCGCGTCGCTGCTCGACGCCCGCGGAGACCCCGACGCCGCTCACCAGCTGCTGGTGCTCGCCGCGCGCCCGTCGAACGACAACCCGTTCACCTGGGTGGCGCTCGGTGACGCGACGATCGCGATCGGGGAGCCCGAGCACGCCGGCCGGTTCTACCGGCGCGCGTCGATGATCGACCCAGGCAACGCCGCCGTCCTCGCCGCCCGGGCCGAGCTCGCGCTGCTGCGCGGCGGCCCGGACAAGGCGCTTCGGCTGGCCGAACGCGCGCTGCGGGCCGACCCGACCGACGCCCGGGCGCTCGAGGTGCGCCGGCGCTCGGGCGGGTGACCGGGGGCGCCCCGCAGGGTACGGTACGCGGATGTCGACAGCTCGGATGCTCGCCGTGGTGCTCGGTCTCGTCCTGGTGGTGCCGCTCGTCGGCGGGATGGGGTTGGTGGTGTGGGCGCAGAGCCAGTTCCCGCTCGCCCAAGGAGAGCGGGTGCGCGGCCCGCACGATCTGGTCGGGGTGCACACCGGGTGGTCGTACGCGTGGGTCGTGCCTACCGCCACCGGCGTCGTGGTGATCGACTCCGGCGCCGATCCCACGGGCCGGGCGCTCACGCGCGAGATCGGGCGGCGCAAGGTGCACGCGGTGCTGCTGACCCACGGCCACAGCGACACCACCGCAGGACTCGCCGCGTTCCCCGGCGTCCCGGTGCACGTCACCGCGCCGGACCTCGCGTTGATCCGCGGGGAGCGCGAGCCGCGCGGGTGGATGGCTCGGACGTTCGACACGATGTTCGGCCCCGCGGTGACCACCGGCCCGTTCGTGACCCTCACCGACGGCCAGGAGCTCCACATCGACGGGGCGTCGTTCCGCGTCACCGCGGTCCCCGGTCACACCGACGGCAGCGTCGCCTACCTGTGGGACGACGTGCTGTTCACCGGCGACGCGGTGCTGGGGGGCGATCCGTTGGCGTTCCCGCAGCCGGTGTCGAACGACGACCCGGAGGAGGCGCTGCGCAGCCCGGCCCGGCTGCTCCCGCTCGACTTCGACGGGCTCGCCGACGGGCACGTCGGGTTCACCGGCGCCGCCCGGTCGGCGCTGTTCCGCAAGCTCGGCGAGAAGGTGGTCGAGCCGACGGTCACCGTGCGCGCCACGTTCGAGCCCGGGGCCGCCGGCGCGACCCGCGCGGCGGCCGAGCGGCTCGGGATCTACGTGCAGACCCCCACGCCCGACGTGCGGGGTGAGCAGCCCGCGCTGGTGGTGTTCGAAGACGGCCCCGCGTGGCGGGTCGCGCCGGGGCCGGTGCCGGAGCGGGCGGAGTGGAGCGGCAAGGCGGTGCTGGTGCGCGCGCGCCTCGGGGCCGCCGGCGCCGGCGCCGGGGTGCCGGTCGAGATCGAGTCGATCCGCCTCGCCGAACCCCAGCCCGACCCGGCGCGCCCGCTCAGCGCTCGGGTGGGCGAGTGGGTGCAGGTCCGGGGCGTGGTGCGCGAGGTCAAGCCGCTGACCCGCGGGGCCACCTGGGGCGAAGGTGAGCTCGTGCTGCCGCAGGGCGCGGCCAGGTTCGCGGCTCCGCTCGCGGTGGTCCCGCTCGGGGCCGAGGTCGAGCTGTGGGCTCGGATCGAGCAGGGGGGAGAGGCGCCGCTGTCGCTGACCTTGGCCCCGTGAGCGGGCGGCGGCGCGAAAGATTGACGCGTCAATGGCCGGCGCGAGGTCACACGTGAGGTTGTCCCCAACCCGCGGCCTCTCCTGGCCCGCTGGTCAGGATCGCGATCCAACAGACGACGATCCTGGACTTTTGCAGTCGAACGCCCGCCGTGGTACGCCCGGTTCTCCCACGTTGTCCACAGGTTTCCCATAGATGCGCCTGGTGTGGTCGACCGTCGACCTCGAGACCGGCGCGGTCACGCGCGGCGACGGGACCACCACCACCCTGACCCCGATCGAGCGGAGCCTGCTGGCGCTGCTGGTGGCGCGCGAGGGCGAGGTGGTGCCGCGCGCGGCGCTGCTGGAGGCGGTGTGGGGGCTGCGGGGCGACACCCGGACCCGGGCGGTCGACACCGCGGTGAAGGTCGTGCGGAAGAAGATCGAGCGCGACCCGGTCCAGCCGGACCACCTCGCCACGGTGCGCGGGGTGGGGTACCGGTTCACCGGCCCTTCGGCGGCGGCGCGGCCGTCGTACGCGCTGCGGTTCCGCGACCGCGAGCTCGCGGGGATCGAGGCCGCGCTGCGGTCCGGGGCGCCGGTGGTGACGTTGCGCGGGTCGGCGGGGGTGGGCAAGACCACGTTGCTGCGCGAGCTGGCGCGCGAGGCCCACGGAACGCGGGTCGACCTGACCTGGGCGCAGACCGAGGGCGACGTGGTGGCGGCGGTGGCGCGGGCGATCGGGGCGGCCGCGCGCGACACCGAAGGCCTCGGGGAAGAGCTCGCGCGGCGCACGGTCGGGATCTTGGCGCTCGACGGGTGTGAGGCGTGTGTCGAGGCCGTGCGCGCGTGCGTGACCGCGTGGGCCCCTCGGGTGCGGCTGTTGGCCGGGTCGCGGGTGGCGCTCGGGGTCGAGGGCGAGGGGGTGATCGACCTCGGTCCCCTCCCCCTCTCCGACGCCGAGGCGCTGCTGCTCGAGCTCGGCACCGCGGTCCGCCCGTCGTTCGCGCACAGCCCGCGGGAGGCGCTGCAGCGGATCGCGCGCGCGGTCGACGGCCTGCCGCTCGCGCTCGAGCTGGTGGCGGCCCGCGCGGCGCTCCTCGACGCGGACGCGCTGGCGGAGCGGGTCGGCGCCTGGTTGCCCGAGCTCGCGTCGCCGGTCGGGTGGTCGTGGGACCGGCTGTCGCCCGCCGCGCAGCAGGTGTTGGCCGCGTGCTCGGTGTTCGCCGGCAGCTTCACCGCCGGCGCCGCGGAGGCCGTCGCCGGGCCGCTCGTGGCCGGGTCGGTGCTCGACGCGCTCGAGCAGCTGCGGGCCGCGTCGCTGGTGGTGTTCGACCCGGTGCGGGTGCGGCTCGAGCTGCTGGAGCTGGTGCGGGTGTTCGCCGCGCAACGGCTGTCCGACCGAGCAGGGTGCGTGGAGCGGCTGGCCGACTGGGCGCTCGCCCGCGGGGATCCGAAGCTGGACGCCGAGTCGTTCCGGGTCGCCTCGACCTCCGCCCGCCCTGGCGTCGCCGCGCGGGCGGCGCTGCAGGTGGAGCGGGCGCTCGCGAGCACCGGGCCGATGCGCGCGCGGCTCGAGCAGGCCGACCGGGCGGTGTCGCTCGCCGCGTCCGCCGCCGATCCCGCGCTGGCGGCGCGGGCCCACCTGGTGCGGGCCCGGGCGCGCGAGCCGCTCGCGGCGTCCGGGATCGACGAGGACCTGCGCGACGCGGTGGCGTTCGCCGAACGCGCCGGTGACGACGCCGTCCACGCGGAGGTGCTGGTCGGGGTGGGCGCGGTGGCGCTCGGACGGGGCGCGCTCGAGCTCGCGATCGACGCGAACCAGCGCGCCGCGCCGCTCGCAGGCCCGAGCGGCCCGGTGCTCGCCGACGCGGTGAGCAACCTCGGGCACGCCCTGCTGCTGGTCGGGCGGCACGACGAAGCGGTCGACGCGCTCCGGCGTGGGCTGGCGCTGCAGGAGGAGGCCGGCGACCCGGTGAAGGCGGCGAAGGTGCTCGGCACGCTGGGCAACGCGTACCACGTGCTGGGTCGGATCGACCGCGCGCGTCGGTTCTGGTCGGAGGCGCTCGCGCGGCACGAGGCGGCGGGCCACGCCCCCGGCGCGCTGCGGATGACCGCGAACCTCGCCCTCGCGGACTTCTCGGACGGCCACCTCGCGCGAGCCGAGCGGGGGTTCGAGCAGGTGGTGGCGATCGCGCAGCGGCTGGAGGACGCGCTGGTCGAGGGGGTGGCGTGGCTGAACCTCGGGGCGGTGGCAGTGGAGCGGGGTGACCCGTTCGTCGCCCAAGGCCGGCTCGACCGCGCGCGGGCCGTGCTCACCCGGATCGACGCCCGGCTGTACGTCGCCCGGGTCGCGCTGTGGGAGGGGGTGGTCGCGGCGGTGCAGCGCGAGCCCGACGCGGCCGTGCGGGTGGACCGCGCGGTGGCCGCGCTCGACGCGGTCGGCGATCGGTCGTGGGGGTGCCGCGCGCGGGCGTTCGCGGCGGCGGCGTTCGGCGCTCGGCACCCCGACGACGACGCCGACGGGGCGACCGGCCGGTTCCTCGCGTTGGCGGTAGCGCTGCGCGACGCCAGCGCCGCGGACCGACCCGCGGCGATCGAGGCGCTGCGGGCGTTCGCCAGGCTCGAGGCCCGCGAGGTGGACCTCCGGATCTTGGCCGGTTCGATCCTCGCGCTGGGATGACCGCCCATGGTATTACCGAAGTCCTCGATCCTCGGAGGACTTCGTGGTTTCACAGTCGCGCACCCCTGCGGCGGTGGAGAGGTCGGGCCCGGCTCCGGCCACCCCGTTCGTCGATGCCGCCCCCGAT
>JBEBJC010001218.1:0-2432 GCA_040080105.1 Myxococcota bacterium | reverse complement strand
GGGATGTCCAACGACAGCCCGCCCGGCTCGGTCCACCGGTCGGGCCCGGCCACCGCGCTCCGGGTGGTCACCGGCGCCGAGTCGACGGCCGCCCCGACCTCGGGCGCCGCCGCCTCGACCGGCGGTGGGCGCGGGCAGCCCCACAAGGCGAGCGCGATCACGGATCGCCCTGTGGCAGGGCGCTCGGGCGCTCGGCTCGCAGCGCCCGAACGTGGGCGGGGCCACCCCACACCGACGCGAAGGCGGAAGCCTCCTCGTCGCGGGAGGTCGCCAAGATCTGCTGTTTCACCGCCCGGATCGCCTCGGGCGGGCGGGAGCGGAGGTCGGCGAGCCACTCGAGGGCGCCGTCCACCGCCCGCCCCTCGCACCGGTGGTCGACCAGCCCGAGCTCCACCGCCTCTCCCGGGAACAACGGGCGGGCGGTGGTCAGCACCCGCAGCGCGGCCTGACGCCCCACGATCCGCGCGAGCCTCCGGGTCCCTCCCCACCCCGGCGCGATCCCGAGCCGCGCCTGGACGAAGTGGATCCGCGCCTCGGGGGAAGCCACCCGGAAGTCCGTCGCGGTCACGAGCTCGGCGCCGCCTCCGACCGCCAACCCGTCGATCGCGGACACACTCACCGCGGGCAGCGCAGCGAGCGCGTCGGTGACCACCCCCATCGCGACGCACATCGTGTGGGCCTTCTCCGGCGCGTCGATCGCGGCGAGCAGCTGGCCCAGATGGCCTCCGGCGCAGAACGCCCGCGGATCGGTGGACGACAACAGCACCAGCGCGCCGTCCCACGCCCCGAGCGCGAGCACGGCGTCGGCGAGGTCGACCATCATCGACAGGGTCATCGCGCCGCGCGCGCGGGGGTGGTCGATGCGCAGGTGCGCCACCGGCCCATCGAGATCGAGCCGGACTGCGCCCGCCGGCTCGGCCCCCGCGCAGATCAACCCTCGGAGCTGGTCCCTCGCCTCGCGCACCGGATCGGCCATCGCGCCCTCCCCGTTCACGCCAAGCTCCGGACGGCGGCGTGTGCTGTCAACGTTCCCGCCTGGAGCGCCGCGAGCAACCCCAGGTCGGACAACCGGGCCTCGGCCGCAGCGCGCGCCTGCTCCGCCACCAGATCCAGCGCCAGCCGCACCCGCCCACGCGCGCGCCGGGCGTCCCACCGCGATCGCCCGTCGCCCGCACACCACGCGAGGTGCGCGTCCGAGCGGGCGACGACCTCGTCGATCCCGGCGCGTTCGGTCGCCACGACCGCCGACACCGGCGGACACCACCCGCCCGGCGGGGTCGGCTCGAGCTCGACCGAGCGGAGCAGCTCCCGGACCAGCCGATCCGCGCCCGGGCGGTCGGCCTTGTTCACCACGAACAGGTCGGCGATCTCGAGCAGGCCCGCCTTCATCGCCTGCACCGCGTCGCCCGACTCGGGGGTGAGCACGACCACCGCCGTGTCGGCTACCTCCATCACCCCGAGCTCGGACTGGCCGACGCCGACGGTCTCCACGATCACCCGGTCGAACCCGGCGGCGTCGAGCAGGTCGACCACCTCGGCCGTCGCGGTGGACAGGCCGCCCAGGTGGCCGCGGCTCGACAGCGACCGCACGTACACCCCGTCGTCGCCGGTGTGGCGCTCCATCCGGATCCGATCGCCCAGGATCGCGCCGCCCGAGAACGGGGAGCTGGGATCGACCGCCACCACCGCCACGCGCTCGCCGCGCGCCCGCGCCACCCCGACCCACGCGTCCACCAGGGTGGACTTGCCGGCTCCGGGGGGCCCGGTGACGCCGATCACGTGTGGCCGACCGGGCGCGAACCGACGGCGCACGTTCCGTTCGGCGAGCCGCTCACCGATCTCGCTGTGCCGGGCTTCGATCCACGTGATCGCGCGGGCCAGCGCGCGGCGGTGCCCGGACAGCGCACCGTCCAGCAGCTCCACCGCGTTCATCCCGACCTCCGACCTGGCTCGTCCGGCTCGGCCGACCGATACACCGACAGGGCCGTACTTCCGTAGCTCCGGCGGCGGTCCAGCACCAGGGGCGAGCCGGCGGGCGACGGGGTCCGATCGTCGGTCTCGAGCACCAGCCAACCGTCGGCCGCCGGGGCGAGGCGCGCCACGATCGGCGCCGGGTCGTCGGCGTACGGCGGATCGACCAACACCCCGGTGAACCGCCCCAGGTTGGCGACCTCGACCCGCACGTCGCCCACGTGGAGCTCGACTTCGGCTCCGAGCGCGTCCGCGTTCGCCCGGATCTGCCGAGCGGCGCGAGGGTCCCGCTCCACGATCACGACCCGCGCCCCGCGAGACCACGCCTCGAACCCGAGCAGACCCGTGCCGCCGAACGCGTCGAGCACCCGAGCCCCCTCGAGATCCTGGCCGACCATCGAGAACAGGGCCTCCCGCACCCGGGCGGCGGTGGGGCGAACCCCGGGGCCGACCCCCTCGAC
>JBEBJC010001217.1:0-2439 GCA_040080105.1 Myxococcota bacterium | reverse complement strand
GAAGATCTGGCGCGAGTACGACAGGACCATGACGAACGCGACGAGCATGCGGCGGGCGGCGCCGACCATCACGTGACCGAACATGGCCCAGTCGACCTGGGCCTGCTCACCCGGCAAGGTGCGCAGCCTCAGGAACGCCTCGGCCGGGGGCTTCGGCCGGTACCGGCGGACCACCGCGCGGAAGTGGTCGGGCTGACCCGGATATCCGCGCTCCTTGACCATCGCGTACAGCCGGCTCGACGGCAGCGTCGGGTACTTGTCGAGGGTGGACACGATGAAGTCCACGTACGGGTCGGCGATCGAGGGCTTGCGCGGGATGGCCTCGGGCGGGACGCCGTGGTCGCGGAGGACGCGAGCGACGGTCTCGTGGTGGACCCCGAGCTGGTTCGAGATGGTGCCCGGCTTCCACTTCTCGACCTCGTGGAGGCGCAGGATCCTGGCGGCGAGCTCGTTGGGGATCACGGCCGGCCTCCGTCACGGGTCGTCGAGGGCGCGAGGACGGCGAGCGGGGCGCCCACCCCGCCGCCGCAGCGGGTGGCGGCGGGCGAAATGGCCGGCCGGTCGACCGCAGAGCGAGCAGCACGGTCCGACGGCGAGGCGGACGGCGACTGCGACTGCGACCGCGGCGACGAGCAGGGACGCGCGAGGGGCTCGGTAGCGAGCCTCGGGATCGGGGACATGGGGTTCCTCCAGGGCGACGACGGCGGTGGATTCCGCCGCGTGCCGGTGGAGGCTGGCCTTCGGAGCTGGTTCTGGTGGACCGGGGTCCGTCACTCTTTTCGCGAGTCGCTGGCGAGCGCGGTACTCGGCCTGTCGCCTCGCATGGTCCCGCCGGCCTCGCGCGCTCTGCTGATGGCGGTGGTTGGCCCGTCGGCGCCGCTCTCGTCTCGCCACAGGTCCGCACGCCTGGCAGTACGCATTCCCGCGATCGCACCGGGTGCAGATCCGGACGACCGATCGGCACCGGGCGCAGTTGTAGAGCCGGTAGGACCCATGAACGGCAGGGATCCGGCCGAGGAGGGCTGGACAGCTCGCCCGATCCTGGTCACGTGCCGCTGGGGCTCGTGGCTACGAAACGTCGGCGAGCCCTGGGGCCTCGGAGTTGCAGCTCCGGGGCCCCTTCCTCGGGCCTCGCCAGCTAACCGATCGCCGCGCTGCTGCGAACGAGCGAGAGGGGCGATTCCCCTCTCGCGCTCACCCCTTTCCGGCCGAGAGGAGATCCTCTCGCGCTCACCCTGACCCGATGGCGTGATCACCGGTCACGCTGGGTCTGTCCCGCGGTGTTCACCAACTGCGCGCGGGATCACGTCCCTGTCGACACACGTCCGAGCGGCGCCCGCAGGAGTGGCCCCACACCGAGTTCAACATGGCGTCGCACGAGGTGGGGCACATGCTCGGCCTGAACGACGAGTACGGCCAGGCGGACGACGAGGGGCACGGGATGACGCCCGATCAAGAGGCGCTGACCCGCCAGTCCGGCGCCGAGCAGCACCCCGTGGGCGTGGACAGCACCAGCGTCATGGCCAATGGCAAGGACGTGCTCCCGGCGCACTACGTGACGCTGTGGGAGGCGCTGGGCCAGATGACCTCGGCCTATCTGGCGCCGAAGGACTGGCAGCTGTGACCGTCCTGCTCGGGCTCCTCGCGTGCGGTCGGGAGGTCACGGAGTCGCGGTTCGTCGATGTCGGGTACGCGTCCTACGACTCGGCGAAGGCAGCGGCGGACCCCCAGACGGTCGCGGCCGTGCGTCGGGAGCTCGCGACCTGGCCCGGGACCGTGCCCGATGCCGAGCGGGTGGCGGCGCTGGTCGAAGCGCACGAGCGCTCCTGGCGGTTCTGGGAACGGGTCTACACCGTGCGACCCGAGTGGTCGCTCGTCGAGCGCGAGCTGCGCGCCGCAGGGCTCCCCGACGTGCTCGCGGCCCTGCCATACCAGGCCACGCGGTATGATCGCGACCTCGGGTTCGAGGACTGCTCGGCCGGCGCCTGGGCGCTGCCGCTCACGACGCCGGGACTGGAGATCCGGCATTGCCACCTTCGCGGCACGACACGAACCTGGTCGTCCGGTGATGCGCCCCCAATGGACGCCGGCGTCTGCATGGTCGAGCGGTGCGCGGTGGACGAGAGGCTGGACCTGGGCGCCGCGACTCGAGTCGCGTCGAAGGCGTTGGCTGCAACCTGGGAGGCCACCGGCCACGACGCGTTCCTGACCCTCGCCGCACACGCCACCGGTCCGCCCGAGGCGGTAGTCGCCCAATACCTGCTCGCCCGCTGCGCCTACACCGACCCGGCCGGGTGCGCGTTCGGGCGGGCTCCGCTCGAGGTGGAGGTCCGGACGTTCTTCGCGGACCGCGCGGCCTCGCGGAGTGCGGCTCCGCATTGAGGGCGCCCAATGGCCGGGCCGAAGACGCGGCCCAGCCGGACCGCAATCGGGCGAAGC
>JBEBJC010000195.1:0-11382 GCA_040080105.1 Myxococcota bacterium | reverse complement strand
ATGGCCCCCCTCCTGCCAGCCCCCTATCCGTCGCGGTGGTCGATCGGGCGTCCGGGTGCTACGGACCGCCCCCGGAGGGCGAGATGGGCGGCGCGTCGAGCGGATCGGATCCGCGACCCAAGGCCACGTCGGTCGATCGGGACGGGCGACCCGACGAGTTCGTGCCCGAGCCCGGCTGGCTGTCGGAGATGACACCGAGCGGCGACACCCGGATCGTGGTCTCGGTGCCCCCCGCAGAGCTGCAGCGGGTCCACGCCGCCCTGATCGGGGCGCTTCGCCCGCCGCTCGGAGTGCTATACCGGCAAAAGGTCGACCGAGCGAGCCCCAGACCCCAGGGCGCGCCGCCGCGGGACTGGGTGGCGCTCGACAAGCCACCCCAGGTCGTGGTGGACGCGGTGGCCGAGGCCAGCGGCCTCGTGTTCGGCGACGCGCGCCACGAGCTGTGGATCCGCGGCGCGCTCGGTGAGCAGCTGGTGCTCGACCAGGACGGCCTGCTGTTCTGCTACCCGGACGACCCCTCGTTCCGCGACGCCCTCTCCACCGCGGCGGTCCCCCCGAACGACGTGGTGACCATGTCGGACCGCGACTACGTGAAGCACTGGTTCCACGCGGAGAACGACGCACTGGAGACCGCGTTGCTGACCCGGCTGCGGATGACCGAGGTCCCGCACCACGGCTGATCAGGCGATCGGGAGCCACAGGTGGACGATGGTACCCACGTCCGGGGTGCTGTGGATCTCCAGCCGTCCGCGCGAGGCCTCCACGATCGACCGGACGATCGGCAGGCCGAGCCCGGTCCCACCCCGCCCGGCCCGGGTGGTGAACCCCGGCTCACACGCGCGAGCGAGCACCTCCGGCGACATCCCGATCCCCTGATCGGCCACCGACAGGTGGACGAACGGGCCCTCGACCCCCGCGGTCAGCCGAACCACGTTCTCCGAGCCCGGACGGGTCGCATGGACCGCGTTCAACACCAGGTTCAGCACGATCTGGATCACCCGCGAGCGAGCGCACGCCACCGGCGGCAGCTCGGCCAGCTGCACGTCGACCCGACCGACTTCCTGGACTTTGGGCTGGGCGATCCGCACTGCCGCTCTGGCCGCGTCACCGAGGTCCGCAGGCTCCGCCGGCTCCACCGCGGTGTCCACCAACGGCCGGAAGTCGTCGACGATCGACTGGAGGTGGCGCGCCGCCAGCAGCGCGCTCTGAGCGCTCTTGCGGAGCTCCGGGCCTTCCAGCTCCCCGCCCTCCACCAGCTCTTCGATCATCTCCAGGTTGCCGATGACAGCGGAGAGCGGGTTCTTCACCTCGTGCGCCACGCCGCCGGCGGCGCGCGCCGCTTGTAGCTCCGCCGTGCGCGCCATCACCGACCGCTCGAGCGCGCGGTTCGCCTCCTGCAGGCGACGGGTCACGACGTCGATCAGTCCGTTGACGATGAGCGCCGCCACAGCCCCGGTCACCACGAAGTCCATGCCCACTCGGCCGTGGAACAGCCAGCTGGCGATCGAGGTGATGCACACCGCGAGGAGGACCGCGACAACCGCCTGCGCGACGCTGCCTCCGGGGATGCCGGTCATCGACACGAGCTCCGTACTGTCGGTACGGTATCCCTGCTGGGCACCCCGCTCGGGCGCGAGTAACCGAAATGGCCCCTCGCCCCTCGGGCCGGCTCAGCGCGGACGGCGACCCGCTCCGAGGGATGCCGTGGCGACGGCGCGGAGCACCAGGCGGGTCTCGGCGAACCCCGAGGGGGGGAGCAGACGCCGGACCTGCTCGATCGCCGCCGCGTCACCGGCGAACGCCCCCAGGGCGAGCTCGGTGACCTCGGCCAGGCGCGCCTCCCGCGGATCGAGCGAGGCTCCGGCCAACACCGCGATCGCCTCTCTCGCGGCGTCGAGGTGACCGACCCGGGCGAGCGCGACCGCCCTGAGCATCGCCGCCTGCTGCTCGAGCCACGGCCAACGATCGGCGCCCTCGGCGTGGGTCGCGTCGAGCTGGGCGAGGGTCTCCTGCAGGTCGCCCTGCTCGAACCGGAGCTGCGCGAACTGCAGCCGGGTCACGGCTTGCTCGATCTTCGACCCCGCGATCGCGATGTCGGCCGAGGCCTCCACCAGGGCGTGCTCCGCCTCGACCCACCGCTCTCGCTCCTGGAACAGGGCCGACTGGCGCCGGAGCGTGATCGCGCACTGGCTCCGGTCACCGACCTCGCGCAGGATCGCCAGCGCCTCGGCCAACGCCTCCTCCGCCCGATCGAGGTTCCCGAGCTCGAACTCCGCCCACCCTCGGATCGACAACGCGGCGCCGACCCGCGGTCGGTCGCCCATCTGGCGGGCGATTCGCAGCGCCTGCTCGATCCGCTCGAGTCCCTCCTCGGGGCGCGCCATCCGGATGAGCGCGATCGCGAAGCCATCCAACAGCAGGATCGCCATCCGGTGGTCGCCGAGCTCGGACAAGATCTCGAGCGCCTCGGTGGCGTGCCGTTCCGCGCCCTCGGCGTCTCTGCGCCGTTCCAACAAGAACGCCGCCAGGTTCGCGAACAGGATCCCCTCGGACCACCGATCCCCGACCCGGCGCAGCACCCGCAGCGCGCGATCGTACTCCGACGCCGCCTCGTCGACGCACTCCTGCTGGGCGAGCACCTCGGCGAAGATCGAGCGGGCGCGACCCTCTCCGGACCGATCCCCGAGGCGCGAGAACAGCTCGATGCTCTCGCGGAGTGAGTTCGCCGCTTCGTCGAGCCGGCCCAGATCGCACAACGTGCGCCCCAAGCCCATGTGCGCTCGCCCGTACACGTCGAGGTGCTGCGGCGCGACACGGGCCGCATCGGCAAAGTCCACCTCCGCCTCGGTGAGGCGGCCGCGGCCGTACCAATGAAACCCGCGATCGACCAACAGCCGGCCGACCAGCCGCCGCTCGATGGTCGGGTCCGCCCGGCCGAGTTCGATGGCGCTCGCGAGCAGCTCCTCGAGTAGGCCCATCGGACCTCGAGCCAACAACACCGGGTACAGGCACAACACCGCCCGCAACCGCTGCTCGGGCTTCGGCGCGTTGCGGGCCACAGCCACCAGGTTCGCCCGCTCGCGAACCAGGTCGGACATCCGATCGGCCGCCGAGGCCCCGTGCAGCCGCGCGACCAGGTCCTCCCCTTCCCGGATGTAGTAGGTGGCGTGCGCGCCCCGCACCCGCGCCTCCGACGCGAACCGCCCGTCGTCGGCGAGGCGCTTGGCCGCGTACTCCCGCACCGACTCGAGCAGCCGGTACCGCATGTCTCCGCCCGGCTGGTCCTCGACCGCGAGCAGCGACTTGTCGCGCAGCGACTGAACGAGGTCCGCGGGCCACGGCAGGTCCGGATCGTCGGGGTCGTCGAGCACCTCCTCGGCAGCCTCGAGCGAGAACCCACCCTCGAACACCGACAGCGACGCCAACGCCATCCGCTCGTGCTGGCTCGTGAGGTCCCAGCTCCAGTCGAGCGCCGCTTCGAGCGTGGCGTGGCGCCGGGGCCGGTCCGACCGGGGATCCCCGAGCAAGCGGAACCGCGACGCGAGGCGCTTCCGCAGCTGCACCGGGGACAGCGTACCGAGGCGAGAGGCGGCGAGCTCGATCGCGAGCGGGATCCCGTCGAGCTCGACCACCACGTCTTGCAGCACCTGCCGATCGGCGTCGGACAGGTCGAGCCCCCGCCGCACGGCGTTCGCGCGATCGAGCAACAGCAGCAGACCGTCGGCGGCGGCCATCGGCGCCAGCTCGAGGATCCGCTCGCCCCGAACGTGGAGTCGCTCCCGGCTGGTGACCAGGAACAACACGTCCGGCGCGAGATCGAGCCACCGCCCGACGGTGTCGGTGGCGAACTCGACGAGCTGCTCGAAGTTGTCGAGCACCACCAGCATCCGACCCGCCGCCGACGACCGCTCCCCGAGGGCGCGCCCCACCTGATCGGGCGTGGGCTCGGTGTCGGCGAGCAGGCCCAGGCTCGAGACCACCGCCCCGACGATCCCCTCGAGCGTGCGCACCTCCGACAGGTCGCAGAACCACGCTCCCCCGGGCGCGGGGCCGAGCAGCGTGTCGTCGCCGGCGAACCGACGCGCCAAGCGGGTCTTCCCGGTTCCGGCGGGCCCGGTCACGGTGATCAGCCGCGCGCCACCCTCGGCGAGCTCGCGCAGCCGGCCCAGCTCGGACGCGCGCCCGACGAAGGTGGTGCGCTCGGACACGAGGTTCGTCCCCACCCGCTCCGGGGGGAGGTCGTGCGCGAGGACCCCCTGCGCTGCCACCGCGACCGTGGGGCCCGACGCCGGGACGAACCGGTACCCGACCCCGTGCACCGACAGGATGTGCACGGGCTCGGACGGATCCGGCTCGATCTTACTCCGGAGCCTCTTCACCGCGAGGTCGACCGCGCGGGTCGGGTTCGTGGCGCGGTAGTGCCACACGTCGACCAGCAACGCCTCGCGCGCGACCGCCTCTCCCGCCCGATCCGCGAGGTACGCCAGCAGCTCGGTCTCGCGGGTGGTGAGCGCGACGACCGCGGTCGGCGTGATCAGGCGCTGCCGCCCGAGATCGACCTCCCCCGTTCGCAACCGGAGCGTCCCCGCGATCGTCCCTTGCGTGGTCATCCCCTACCCTGGCCCGATTGTAGCGAGCATCGGACGCCCGGTGGACGTGCGACACAATCCGTCACACCAAGATAGAGGTGGCGGATGCCGGACGCGGTGCGACGGCTCGCCCGCGAAGACGAGCCAGCCATCGAGCATCTCATCACCGCGGACCCGGTGCCGAACCTGTTCCTGATCGGGTTTCTGGCCGTGCACCCGGTGGAGCGGACCTGGTGGTACGGCGCGGGCGATCCGGTGCGCGCGGTGGTTCTGGTCCTCCCCGGGCGCCTGGCGGTGCCGTTCGCGCTCGACCCCGCCGAGGCCGAGCCCCTCGGCGCGCACCTGCGGCACCAGCATGCCCCGTGCCTGGTGGTGGGCCCGCGCGCCGTGACCGACACGATGTGGCGACGCTGGGCGACCGAGCCGGCGCGCCGGTTCTACGATCAGCGACTGTACGAGCTCGAGATCCCGCCCAGCGGGGACGATCCGCCGGGGTTCCGCCTCGGGAAGGTGACCGACGCGCCGCGGGTCGCGCCGCAGGCCGCAGCGATGGAGCTCGAGGACCTCGGGGTCGATCCGAGCCGCGGCGACGCGGTCGCGCACGAAGCCGCGGTGGCGGACCGGCTCCGGTGTGGGCGGACCTGGGTGATCGAGCGCGGCGGGCAGGTGGTGTTCCAGGTGAACCTCGGGACCACCCACGCCGTCGGATGCCAGGTCGGCGGCACGTTCGTCCCGCCAGCGCACCGCGGGGCCGGGCTGGCGACCGCGGGGGTCTCCGCCACCGCCCGCGCGCTGCTCGCCCGGTACTCCCGGATCACCCTGCACGTGAACGAGGCGAACACTCCCGCGGTCCGGGCGTACGAGCGCGCCGGGTTCGCCGCGCGGGACGCGTTCCGGCTGATCGTCCCCTGAGGCTGTGGGGAACCTGTGGACAACCTGGGTTCGACGTCGGAGGCGCCGAGAGAGGTTCCAGGTTGACCCGACTCCTTCCCGCCAACTTTCGCGGAGGGCACGGCTGTGGACTTCATGCGAAACTTCAGGGTGTCTATCGACGTGTCAATGACACGGAAGGTTCGGGGGGGCTCGCGGGCTTCGGTCGAGCGGCCGGCGCAGCCAGGCCCGGGTTACGCACCCTCGCCTTCGGGAGGTCCGATGTTCGCTGTCCTGCTTTCGATCGCGCACGCCGCGCCGACCCACACCGCGATGGACGGTGCGAGTTGGAGCCCGGTCACCACGGTCTCCCACGCCGACGCCGGCGAGATCGCGATCACCTCGGCGACCGTCTCGGGGGTGGACTGCTTCCGCGGCGTGGCCACGACCGATGTCGCCGCCGACAAGATGTTGTCGGTGGTGATGGACGTGGAGGGGTCGAAGTCGTGGTCGACCGCCGGGATCACCGACGCGAAGGTGCTGAGCAACTCGGGCGGGGTGATCGCCTACTATCAGTACCTCGATGTTCCTGGATGGACCATGGCATCCGACCGGTTCTGGTTCCTCCAGTCCACCGTCCGGCGAGACGCGGGCAGCGTCGAGTTCGTGTGGGATCCGCTCCCGTCGTCGAGCCCCCACGCGGGGGTCCGCTCGGCCTACGTCACCGAGCACCCGGACGCGGTGGAGCCCACGGTCAACGTGGGCAGCTGGAAGTTCTCGACCGCGGGCGAAAAGGTCACCGTCACCTACAGCATCTGCACCCAGAGCGGCTCGATCCCGGCGGCGATCCAGTCGGCCGCGACCCGCCGCACGCTGCCCGACACGGTCGGAGACGTGGTCCGCACGGCGCGCAAGCGGTGAGCGACACGCTCGCCGCGCTGGCGGCCGAGGTGCGGGCGTTCTCCGACGCGCGCGACTGGGGGCAGTTCCACTCCCCGCGGAACCTCGCGATGGCGCTGTCGGTAGAGGCGGCCGAGCTGCTCGAGCTGTTCCTGTGGGCGCGTGACGACGAGCCACAACCCGCCGCCGCGCGCAAGGACCAGGTGCGCGACGAAGCCGCCGACGTGATGATCTGCCTGCTCAACTTCTGCGATCGGTCGGGGATCGATCTGGCAGCGGCGGTGCGAGAGAAGCTCGCGAAGGCAGAGCACAAGTACCCGGTGGCTCGCGCGCGGGGGCGGGCGCTGAAGTACCACGAGTACCCCGAGTGGCGGGCCCGGGCGGAGGCGCCCTCGCCCGATTGGCCGCCGGAGGTCGTACGGGCGTTGTGCGACGCCGGCCTCCCCCAGGAGGCCCCGGCGGCGCAGTTCGTCGCTCGGCTGCAGCCCGAGGACGACGGCTACGTGCTCGGGGTCGCCGGGGGCCACCGCCTGGTGCTCCGCGGCGCCGAGGTGTGGACCGAGGAGGGGCGGGTGCACCCCGCGATCGACCAGCTCGTGCGCGCGCTCGACGCCGCTGCGGCGGGCGACCCGGTCGACCCGGCCGACGACCCGAGCGGGTTCTGGCGGCGGTGTCAGCGGGGGTGACACCCCCAAAAGTCCGGGGCCCCGCGGCCGACGGGTACCCCATGAGCGCGCTCCCCGAGGACCGAGTCCGGACCCTCGTCCGTTCGTCGCCGCAGCTCGCGACGCTGCCGTCGGCGTACGCGCGCCTGTCGAAGACGCTCGACGACCCCGCATGCAACGCGCAGCGGGTCGCGCGAATCGTCCGCAACGACACGGCCCTCACCGCGCGAATGCTGAAGGTCTCGAACAACGCCGCGTTCGGGAACTCGCGCACCGTGGACACCGTGCTGCAGGCGGTGGTGATCCTCGGCACCACCCGCATCCGGCACATGGCGCTTGCTGCGGCGGTGTTCGGCGTGTTTCGCGGGATCCCGCCCCACCTGCTCGACGTCCGGATGTTCTGGGAGCACTCGCTGGCGGTCGCCCTCGGGGCCGAGATCTTGAGCCGCCGGGTGGGTCAGCCACCGGAGGCGCTGTTCGTGTCCGGGCTGCTGCACGACATCGGCCAGCTCGTGGTGTGCCAGAACATGCCCGCCGACGCGCTTCGGGTGCTCACCCACGCCCAACAGGCCCGGATCGAGGTGTTCGAAGCGGAGCGCGAGCTGCTCGGGTTCGATCACGGAGAGGTCGGCGCCGAGCTGCTGACCACCTGGGGCCTCGGGGCTCACGCCGAAGCGGCGGCGCTGCATCACCGACCGAACGATCGCGCGTCGGCCTGGACGGACGTGATCCACGTCGCGGACGTTCTCGCGTCCGAGCTGCACTTCGGGGGGACGGGTGATCCGGTCGCCCACACCCTCGACGAGAAGGCGTGGAAGCGGCTCGGGATCCGGGTGAACGAGCTCGACGCGGCGATCCGCGAGCTGCGGACCGAGTTCGGCGGCGTCGTTCAGGCGTTCATGAGCTGACGGTCAGTCCTCGCCGACCTTCAGCACCGCCAGGAACGCCTCCTGCGGGACCTCGACCGAGCCCAGCGCCTTCATTCGCTTCTTGCCCTTCTTCTGCTTGTCGAGCAGCTTCCGCTTCCGGCTGATGTCGCCGCCGTAGCACTTGGCGGTCACATCCTTGCGCATCGCCTTCACCGTGGTGCGCGCGACGATCTTGCTCCCGATCGCGGCCTGGATCGCGACCTCGAACATCTGGCGCGGGATGAACTCCTTGAGCTTGCGGGTGAGCGAGGAGCCCTTGTCGTGCGCTTGGTCGCGGTGGCAGAGCATCGACAGCGCGTCGACCAGCTCACCGTTCAACAGGATGTCGACCTTCACCAGGTCGTCGACCCGCCACTCCCGGATCTCGTAGTCCATCGACGCGTAGCCGCGGCTCGTGCTCTTCAGCTTGTCGAAGAAGTCGAACACCACCTCGGCGTACGGGATGTCGTACACGAGCTGGATCCGGCCGGGCGCCGAGAAGTCGAACTGAATCTGGGTGCCGCGCCGCTCTTCACACAGCTTGAGCACCCCGCCGATGTGCTCCTCGGGACAGTAGATCGTGAGGCGCGAGATCGGCTCGGAGATGGTGTCCACCTCACCGAGGGGCGGAAGCTGCGACGGGCTGCGGATCTCGATCTCCTCCCCGCTCCGCTTCGTGACCTTGTACACGACGGACGGCGCGGTGGTGATCAGGTCGAGATCGTACTCGCGCTCCAGCCGCTCCTGCACGATCTCCATGTGCAGCAGCCCGAGGAACCCCAGGCGGAACCCGAGCCCGAGCGCGTCGGACACCTCGGGGTCGCTGCGGATCGCGCTGTCGTTGAGCTTCAGCTTCTCGATCGCGTCGCGCAGGGGCTCGTAGTCCGACGACTCGACCGGGTAGATCCCGGACCAGACCATCGGCTTGACCTCGCGGAACCCGGGGAGCGGCTCCACCGCCCCCCCGACCGCGAGGGTGATGGTGTCGCCCACCCGCGCGTCGCGGATGTCCTTGATGTTCGCGATCACGAATCCCACGTCGCCCGCTTCGAGCGCGTCGCGGTTCACCGCGGCCGGCATGAAGATCCCGAGCTTCTGGATCTCGTGCTTCGCGCCGGTCGCCATCAGCTTGACCTTCGCGCCGACCGGGAGCCGCCCGTCGAACACCCGCACCAGCACGATCACGCCGACGTACGAGTCGAACCACGAGTCGACGATCAGCGCCCGCGGAGGTGCATCCAGTGGGCCCTTCGGCGGCGGGATCCGGGCGACCACCGCCTCGAGCACTTCGTCGATCCCGAGCCCGGTCTTGGCGGAGCACATCAGCGCGCCCGACGCATCCAGCCCGATCCCGTCCTCGATCTGGCGCACCACCTTGTCGGGCTCGGCCGACGGCAGGTCGACCTTGTTGATCACCGGGATGATCTCGAGGTTCGCCTCGAGCGCCAGGTACACGTTCGCGAGGGTCTGCGCCTCCACCCCCTGGGTCGCGTCGACCACGAGCAGCGCGCCTTCACACGCCGCGAGGGACCGACTCACCTCGTAGGTGAAGTCCACGTGCCCGGGGGTGTCGATGAGGTTGAGCTCGTACAGCTCCCCATCAGCGGCGCGGTACCGCAGCGAAGCGGTCTGCGCCTTGATCGTGATCCCCCGCTCCCGCTCGATGTCCATCGAGTCGAGCAGCTGCGCCTTCATGTCGCGCTCGCTCACGGCGCCGGTGCGCTCCAGCAGCCGATCCGCGAGGGTCGACTTGCCGTGATCGATGTGCGCGATGATCGCGAAGTTCCGGATGCGGCTCCGTCGGTCCACGCCTCGCTCCCTCGCCGCACCCGTTATGCCGGCGGGCGCGTGTCGTACACCCCAATCTCGGTGCGGGGCGGACCGGCGGGCGGCCCTTGCGCAGCGCGTGCCGAACGAATAGATGCGGCGTCTCGCATTCGGAGATGATTTTGGCGAACCACAAAGATGCAGCGAAGCGCGCGGTCCAGGCCGGCAAGCGGCGGCTCCGGAACCGGGCCGACCGGACGCGGATGCGGAACCAGATCCAGGCCCTGCGGACCGCCCTGACCGGCGCCGACAAGGACAAGATGCAGGCCGAGTTCCGCGAGGCGGTCTCCGTGATCCAGCAGCTGGCGGCGAAGGGCGTGATCCACCGGAACCAGGCCGATCGGCGGGTCTCCCGGTTGGCCGCCGCGCTCAAGGCGAAGCGCTAGCGTCGACGGCGCGCGCCTGTAACCCGGCGCGCGATCCGGACCGACCCCGTTTCACCTGCAAGCGTCCGAGCCGGGCCGGAGATAGCCAAGATCCGTGGCGTCCGAAGTGTCCGCGCCCGGTGCGGTGGTCATCGCTGGTCGGTATCAGCTCGGGAAGCTGCTCGGAGAGGGGCGGACCGGGCAGGTGTACCGTGCACGCGACCTCAAGACCGGCGACCGCCTGGCGGTGAAGCTGCTGCACAAGCCGCTGTGCACCGTGCCCGAACAGGTGCGGCGGTTCGCGCGTGAGTTCGAGGTCACCCGCTCGATCGACCACCCGAACGTGATCCGCGGGGTCGCCTTCGGCCAGGTCGACGACGGCCCCTACGAAGGCACGTCGTACCTCGCGCTCGAGCTGTTGGAGGGCAAGCGCCTGTCCGACCTGCTGCGCACCGGCGGGATGACGTCGGCGCGGGCGGCGCGGATCGCCCTCGACGTGGCCCGGGCGCTGGCGGCGGCGCATCAACTCGGCCTGATCCACCGGGACATCGAGCCCGGCAACGTGATCGTGGTGCGGGCGAAGGGCAAGGAGCTCGCGAAGGTCCTGGACTTCGGGTTGGCGCGGCTCCAGAGCAACGACGAAGCGCTGACCGACTTCGGCATCCGGCTCGGCACCGCGGAGTACATGTCGCCCGAGTACGTCGAGACGGGCGAGCTCGAGCCACGCTCCGACGTGTACGCCCTCGGCGCGCTGCTGTACGCGATGCTCACCGGGACGCCACCGTTCGTCGGTCGGACGCTGTCGGTGATGCAGGAGCACGTCGCTTCGGCGCCACCTTCGCCGTCGACCCGGGTCCCGGGCCTGCCCACCTGGCTCGAGGCGCTGGTGATGGAGATGCTCGCGAAGGCGCCGGAGCAGCGTCCGTCGTCGGACGAGGTGGTGCAGCGCCTCGACGCCGGGATCCCGGAGCTCGATGCGGAGGCTTCGGACGAGCGCCGCGCGCACGCGACGTTCAATCCCGGGGTCGCGCCACCGCCGATGGCGATCCAGCACCACTCGGAGGCGGCGGTGCCGGTGTACCCGGATCCGAAGCCGCTCCCGGGGGTGCCGATCGCGGTGTTCCTGATCGTGACCGCCTGCGGGATGGCGGGGTTCGCAGGGTTCGTGCTGCTGTTGTTGATCCTGGTGTTCGTGTAGGGCCAAGGACCAACAATTATCAGCGCTTGGACTCCACAATTCGGAAGCCCCCCCTCACCC
>JBEBJC010001216.1:0-2440 GCA_040080105.1 Myxococcota bacterium | reverse complement strand
GTCGAGGACTTCGACTTCACCTTCAACCCGAACATCCCGAAGTCCAAGGTCATCGATCTGGCGACGTGCCACTTCGTCCGGCGCAAGGAGGTGGTGATGTTGCTGGGCGAGGCCGGGGTGGGCAAGAGCCACATCGCGCAGGCGGTGGGCCATCGGGCGTGTCTGGCGGGGCACTCGGTCCTGTACACCACCGCGAACCAGCTGCTGACAACCCTTCGCGCGGCGAGGGCGGACCAGAGCTACGATCGGAAGCTGCTGCGGTACACGACGCCGGATTTGCTCATTGTGGACGACATCGGTCTGCGTCCTCTGCGCGACTTCGAGCCGGAGGACGTCTACGAGGTGATCCGGCAGCGGTACGAGCGCGGAGCGTCGATCTGGACCTCGAATCGGTCGAAGGACGAGTGGTACACGATGTTCGGCGACGAGCTGCTGGCGAGCGCGGCGATGGACCGGCTGCTGCACCACGCGACGGTGATCGAGATCGAGGGCGAGTCGTACCGCAACCCGCGTCCGCGCGGCGGGGCCGCGGTCCGGGAGGCGCGCGGTGGGTAGCCAGGGATCCGCCACGTGGGAGGTGCCGGCGGTGGGTGTCGGCTGGCGATCGGGAGTGCCGCTGGGGACGGTACCGGGCTGGGGACAAGCCATGGGACCTCGTCTACGGGCGAGCCGGATCTGGGCTTGCCCCCAACCCTTGGACAACCCGACGATCGGGATCGGCGGCGCGAGCACCGTGCCGCGGGTTGCCCACACCGCCCCCAGGGCTTCCTACTAAACCCCCACGGTCCACCCTGACGCCGGCGGGCGGTCCACCTCGAAGGTGAGTGGGCTTGAGAGCCGGCTGGACCAGGACCGCGGTCAGGTCTGCCGCCCTCAGGTCGGTGTGGATCTGGGGCTCGATCGACGGGTCAGGCCGGGCCGGATCATCGCCACCAGAGGGAGGTCGATCACGATGTCGCGAATCGGCTCGATCGACGGATCACATCTGCCGCCCCGACTGCGGTCACATGGGCCGCCCCTTGACACCGCATCGCGCCGCACGATGTCGAGGCCCTGGAGCGCCTGTGTCGCTACGTGCAACGCCCGCCGTTGTCCCACGACCGCCTCTCCCAGCAGCCCGACGGGCGCCTGTTCCTGAAGTTCAAGCGGGGCTGGGACGACGGGACCACCGGCGTCGTACTCACTCCCCACCAGCTCATCGCCCGGCTCGTGGCCATCATCCCCCAGCCGAGGCGCAACCTCACCCATTAGCATGGCGTGTTCGCGCCGGCGGCGCCGACATCGTCCCCGGACACCCCGAGGCCGCCAAGGAGCGGGTCTGCGTGCTGCCCCCGCGGGTGAAGCAGCCGCCCACCCGGACTCTCCGTGGGTCCCCTGGTACGACCTGTTGTTCCGGGTGTTAGACGTGGACGCCATGGCGTGTCCCCACTGCCCGGGGCGGATGCGGGTCCATGCCGTCGTCCAGGGTCGGTGGGCGACGCGGCGCTTGCTGGGACAAGGGGCTGTCTCGGGCGTCCGTCGTCCCCGCGCCTGTGGAAGCGCACGGGGCCCGCCCGCGGCCGCCTGAACCGTGACAGGGGCCTCGTGCGCGCTCCACGGACAGGTGCGCCCACTCCTGCGGCTTCGCCCGCCGACCTCCACGGGAGGCTTCGAGAGAGTAGGTTCCGTCGTTGCCCGCGGACTCGATCCCAGCGCCAGGGTACCGCTCGACGACACGAGCGGGTACCCCCCGATGAAGCGGAATCATGGAGGCGGCGCTTATCCTACCTGTCCTGCGCCAGTCACACAGATGAAAAGGAGAGAATGAGAGAGTCTCACAGCGAAGGAGTAGCGAACCACGCTGACCCCGAGTCATGCGGCGGCGACCGTGAGGTCGCAGTCGAAGCGTTGGACAGGGGCACGTGCGGGCCAGGCATCGAACCGCGAAAAGGATGCCAACGGGGTGCCGACGCCCTGATAGTAAGCGGAGTTCGGACTGGAGCTGCATCCCGACAAGACGCGGCTCTTCGAGTTCGGGCGGCAGGCGCGTCCGGCAGCGGGAGCGGCGTGGCGAAGGGAAGCCAGAGACCTTCGATTTCCTGGGATTCACGCACGCCTGCGGGTGGACGCGCGCCGGGAAGTTCAAGGTCCTTCGCAAGACTGCACGCAAGCGACTGCAGAGCAAGCTCCGGGCGGTCTTCGACGCTCACCAGAAACGGCCGGGGTGTGCTCGCCAGAACCGGCCACCCGCTACGAGCGCGCGTGCCGGGGCTCACCTGGCGTGATACGCGACATTCCTCGGAAGCGCACCCCCCAACCGACGGGTGACCCCGAGTTGCCGCGCGCCAATTTCTCGGGAAACATACACCACCGGGCGGCCGGGTCGATCCGCTTGACGACCTGATCATCCCAGGTGATCGGGACGGGCAGGAGGTGCTCGATGGCCACGCCGTACCCCCGG
>JBEBJC010001215.1:0-2441 GCA_040080105.1 Myxococcota bacterium | reverse complement strand
CTTGGTGGGTGGCCGGTCACACGCGACGAGGGCGACCAGGGCGAGCGTACGCATGATCTTCGCCTCCACCTGCAGCCTGGGCCCCGCGGCGTCCGTCGTCGAGGTGGCATTCCGCCGCAGGACCGATACGCTGGGCGCGCAGGAGGGTCGATGGCGGGCAGCTTCGGAGACCTGTTGTCGAAGGCGGGGTTGGTCGCGGGCCCGCCGGCCCCCGAGGCGCACCCACCCGAGGCGCCCGCGCCGGAGGCAGGGCCCGCGCCCCTCCCGAGTCGGCTGACGATTCGGTACGGAAAGAAGCAAGGATCGAGCGGGAAAGCTACCCGCGTGTCCGGACTCGTGACCGACCACGCCGCGGTGTTGAAGCGGCTGCAGGCGGAGCTCGGGGTCGGCGGCCGCGTCGACGGTGAGGAGGTGGTGCTGCAGGGTGACCAGGTCGAGCGGGTGGCGCGGTGGTTCGAGAGCCAGGGGGTCACCAAGGTCCAGCGCTGACTACGGCGCCATCCACGGCTTCGACCGGTACCGGTCCCAGCTGTCGGCGAGGATCGCCACCACCGGCCCATCCCCGGGCGAACGGCGAGCGGCCTCCCGCAAGGCCGCCGCGACCGCGGTGCCCGACGAGCCTCCGACCCACAGCCCCTCCTCGCGGTGCAGGCGCCGGGCGACCTCGAAGCTCTCGTCGTCGCTGATCGACTCTACCGCGTGCACCACGTGCCGGTCGAAGTTCTCGGGCGCGCGGCTGCTGCCGATGCCCTCCACCGCGTACGGCGCGTCGGGGCCCATCACCCCGTGGGTCACCCACCCGGCGAGCCCGGAGCCGACGGGGTCGGCGAGCACGACCCTCACGGTCGGCGCGTGTCGCCGCAGGTACCGCCCGACGCCGGTCACGGTGCCGCCGGTGCCCGCTCCGGCGACGAACGCCGACAGGCCCGGCGCCGCCTGCAGCAGCTCCGGCCCGGTGGTGCGCTCGTGCACCTCCACGTTCACCG
Source organism: Myxococcota bacterium (assembly GCA_040080105.1). Lineage (GTDB taxonomy): Bacteria > Myxococcota_A > UBA796 > UBA796 > JACKER01. The sequence continues at coordinate 1,455 of JBEBJC010001215.1, read as the reverse complement.
GGTTGCGGAACTGGTCGGTGAGGAACCAGCCGTGTTCCTCGGCCATCCGCCGGGCGACGTTCTGGAAGTTCTCCGGAGCGTCGGGCGGGGCGTTCGGGGTGATCACGACCTGCGCGCCGACCGCGGCGAGCGCTGTGCGCTTGTCGACCGACATCTTCTCCGGCAGCACGCACACCAGGTGGTACCCGCGCACCGCCGCGACCAGCGCGAGGCCGAGGCCGGTGTTGCCGGCGGTGGCCTCGACGAGCGTGTCACCGGGGCGGAGCTGCCCGCGTCGCTCGGCGTCGTCGACCACCGCCAACGCGAGCCGGTCCTTGATCGAGCCGCCGGGGTTCGACTGCTCGCACTTCCCCCACACCTGCACCGGCAGGCCGCGCGACAGGTGAGTGAGCGGGACGAGCGGTGTGCGCCCGATGTGATCGAGGATCGACACCCGCCACGGCTAGCCGCTGCGACCGCCGCCGGCCAACCGACCGACTCCCCCTTTTTGGTGCGGCGATCGCGCGGACCTCGACCAACGGGGAGGCGCCGATGTTCTTGCGCGCAAAGGTTGCGTGTTTGCCGGGGGGGGGTAGTATGCTCGTGGAGGTCGGGATGGGACAGATGACGAAGCAGATCAGGAGCCAGGTCGGAGCGAACAGTTCGAGTCTATTGACCGCCTTGGTGCTTCCTCCAGTTTTGGCGTACGGGTCCGACTCGCTTCGGATGACCGCCTACCTGCGAGCGCTCCAGGGGGCGTTCGGCGGCGAGTTCCGGTACCGGACCTACGCCGCGAACCCCACCCAGCCGGGCCCGTGGCAGAGCGGCTCCGCAGTGTTGAACGCGGCCACCGAGTATGGGGAGGACCTGAGCCTGGCCTCCATCGGCGCCAAGCTGTGGGTGCAGGGCGCCCTGGCGGTGAAGTCGACCACCGGAGTCGCCGAGGCGTTCGCCTGTGTTCAGGGGTACACGCGGGGCAACGGCAGGTTGGTGGTGTCGGACAAGGTCCAGGTGGAGCCCGACGTGAACGCGTCGAATGTGAGCTACTATCCGCTCGGCAGCCCCTTCGCAGCGTTCGGCCTCGCCGGGCTGATGTTCGGGGCCGTCCTGTCGGGGGTGGGCGGCACGTTCACCTGGAACGTGGCTTGGCGGGAGATCAAGGCCGACGCCGACAACCCCGGGCCTTGGACCGACCTGCTCGGCGCTGCCGCGACTGCGGGCGGCAACGGGGAGTGGAACTCCGGCCACCTGGCGGTCGCGCCGGGGGTCAACGGTCTGGTCGAGGTGGCGCTGAAGGTGGTGGCGACCAACGCGCGGGCCACGGTGCAGGTGTATGTCGCCGGGAAGTACACGTGACCTGCGAGTCGGGCACCCCATGTGGATGCGCGCCTGGGGGAGCAGGCGTGGTCCGACCCAGGGTCGTGGTGCGCGGGGTGCGACACCTCCCCCCCGACCTGCAGATCGCGGGGGAAGGGC
>JBEBJC010001214.1:0-2442 GCA_040080105.1 Myxococcota bacterium | reverse complement strand
CCTCGCGGCGTGCAACGGCGGAACCGCCAAGACGGACCCGACCGACACCCCGTCGGACACCGGCGGGGCCACCGAGCCCGACACCACCGATCCGACCGATCCGACCGACCCGACCGATCCCACCGACCCGACCGATCCGACCGACACGGGCGACGACCCCACGACCCCCACCGACACCGGGGCCACGGAAACCACCGACACCGGGACCGCGCCAGCAGACGACGAAGACGGAGACGGTGTCCCCGCCGAGCTGGACTGCGACGACCTCGACCCGTACGTCCAGAGCGGCGCGTGGGCCGACGGCGTCTGGTATGCGGCGATCTCCGACGCGGTGTTCCACGCCTCGGTCGGGGCCGAGGTCGTGGTGTGCGCCGGGACCTACGAGGAGATGGTGATCCTCGACCACCCGGTGTGGCTGCACGGGGTCGGCTCGGGCGCGGTGACCGTCGACGCCAACGGCGAGGAGAACGCCCTGGTGGTGATCGACCTCGACGGCGTGGTGATCGAAGGGCTCACCCTGACCGGCGCCAGCGCACCGTCGGGGTGGGGCGGCGGCCTGCGCGCCGAGTTCGCGAACGACTTGGTGCTGCGCGACCTCGTGATCACCGGCAACGACGCGTACACCGGCGGCGGCCTGCTGCTGTACCAGCTGGCAGGCGCGGTGCTCGAGGACGTCCACGTGGTGGGGAACGAAGCGGACTACGGCGGCGGCGCGTACGTGTACCTCGCCGAGGCCACCGCCACCGACTGCTCGTTCGACGGGAACGACGCGGAGTACCAGGGCGGCGGCCTGGCCCTCACCAGCGGGAGCACGTTCCGGATGGAGCGCGGCACGGTCGTCGGCAACACCGCCGACCAGGGCGGCGGCGTACACCTGTACTCCAACGACGAGGCCACGTTCACCGAGGTGGCGATCACCACCAACGCGGCCAGCGCGGGCGGGGCGGTGTACCTCGCGGCGTCGTCGACCCTCGAGGTGGCGGACTGCGACCTCGGGCTCGGGGCGACCGAGAACCTCCCCGACGACGCCGCCGGCACCGGCGGGTTCTCGATCGGGTACTACCAGGCTGGCTCGACGTTCGACTGCGACGCGTTCAGCTGCTGGTAGGCTCCCCGTTCACCTGTACGAACGCGTCGATCCGAGCGAGCGGCGCGACCGACCCGGGGGTGAGCGAGCGCAGCAGGTCGGCGAGCCGAGCGAAGTGCGCCCGGTCGTGGTCGACCATCCGGCGCGCCAGGTCGGCCAGGGTCACCGGCCCGACCCCCTGCTGGACCCCGCCGCGGGCCGGATCCAGGTCGGCGAGCCGGGCGAGGTTCGCGGTCCGCGCGGCGCGGAACCGAGCCACCGAGGGCGCGACCGGCAGCTCGAGGTACCTGCGCGCGACCGCGGTGGCGTCGCCGTCGAAGTCGAGCAGCAGCGGCAGGTCTTCGGTCGCCACGCGCTCGATCCGCAGCCCGAACCCCTCGACCTCGAAGTCCGCCAGGTGATGGACGTGCTCCACCAGCGCGAACCCACCGTTCGCGGCCCGGATCGACGCGAACTCGGGCGGCACCTCCGCCACCACCGCGTCGAGGAGGTCGGGCGTCGCGAACAGCGGGGGCGGCATCCACATCGGCTCAGCCGAGCGCCGCGCGGACGACCGGGATCAGCCGCTCGGGGTGAGTCACCGGCGCCATGTGGCCGCCGTCGATCTGCACCGACCGGACGTTCGGCAGCGCCCCGACCCGACGCAGCGACTCGGCCACCGCCGCCGGCGTTTGGTCGCCGCGGATCAGGGTCACCGGGACCTGCAGCTGGGCGTAGTCGGCGAGCCGCAGCGGGTCGGCGGCGAGCCCGAGGACCTCGGCCGCCACCTTCGGTCCGACCCGGACGAACTCGGCCCGCACCGGCTCACCGAGCGCAGCCCACGCGCCGCGGCCGTTCCACCAGTCCACGAACGCCTCGAGCCACGTCTCGGTCCCTGCGACCGCCGGATCTGCGCCCGCCGGGCCGATCGACGCGAGCAGCTCACGATCTTCGTCGGCTCCGGTCGCGAGCGGCCCCATCAACGGCGGCTCGTACGCGACCACCCGCCGCACCAGGTCGGGGCGCTGCAGCGCGAGCATCAGCGCCAGGGCCCCGCCGTACGAGTGGCCCACCAGGTCGAGCGGCGCGTGGGGCGCGAGCGCCCCGATCAGGTGGTCCACGTCGAGCTGCAGCGTGAACGGGCCGGTCCACGGCGGGTTCGCGCCCGAGCCCAACAGATCCGGCGCCACGCCCGGCAGCTCGGCCTGCCACCGCCGCCACTGGCGCCCCGACGAGCCCGACGCGTGCACGTACCCGATCGCCACCCGGCCTCCTGCGGCTGCCCGTATCGCGGGCGCCGCCGGGCATGACCATTCCTTTGCACGAGGATGCCTCCCCTGGGGCAGGGTCGGTCAGGCGGTGACCATGACCCGAAG
>JBEBJC010000194.1:0-11394 GCA_040080105.1 Myxococcota bacterium | reverse complement strand
GTGGTGGACCCGTGGGCGCGCAAGGTGCGCGCGCGCGACGTGGCCGCGCGCTCCGACGCGCTCGACCGGCTGGACGCCGGGGACCGAGCGGTGTGGCTCGAAGCGGCCGGCGACGCGGGGCTGACTCGCGCGGAGTGCACCGAGCGCGGGATCGACGGGGCGATCGGCGAGTCGATGGGCGACCGGGTGTACGCGCGCGCCACGGTGGAGTCCCTGTCGGCTGCGGCGCTCGACGCGCTCGCACAGTTCCACCGCGAGCACCCCCTCGCGCCGGGCGCGCCGCGGCGCGATCTCCGCCGCAACCGGTTGTTGGCGCTGGGGGACCGCCCGTTCGACGCCCTGCTCGAGCGCCTCGCCGCCGAGGGCCGGGTCGAGCTCGAGGGGCCGTCGATCCGCGCGAAGGGGTTCCGGGTCGAGCTCTCCCCGGATCAGCAGGCGCTGCGCGGGAAGGTGCTCGCGTCCCTCACCGAGGCGGCGCTCGACGGTCGCTCGACCAAGGAGCTGGCCGAGCTGGGCCCGGACACGATCGCGGTGGTCCACCTGCTCGAGGGAGAGCGGGTGGTGACCGAGGTGAGCGGCCTCGGGTGGGTGTCGACCGCGCCGCTCGACGAGCTCGAGCGCGCGATCCGCGCGTGGTTCACCGAGCACGACGAGCTGAGCCCGCAGGCGTTCAAGGAGATCACCGGGTTGGCGCGCCGCGCCGCCATCCCGCTGCTGGAGTGGCTCGATCGGCGCAAGCTCACCCGGCGCGATGGAGACAAGCGGGTCCGCGGACCCGCCCTGTCGGGAACCTGACGGTCAGTCGCCGCGCTTGCCCTTGCCGGCCTTTCCGCCGCCGCCGGTTCCACGACGGCCACGGCCCACCCGCTGACGCGGGTTGCGCGGGGGCTCGCTGGTGCACTCGGTGGTGCAGTTGCCGACGATGCAGCCGATCAGCTGGGAGACCTCGGGATCCGTCATGCAGTCGCTGCTCGGATCTTCGGTCTTGGTGCACTCGTAGCACTCTGCGTCTTCCACGCAGGTGCGGCACGACTGCTCACACGCGGCGAACAGACAGGCTTCACACGAGTTGGCGTTGTCGGGGAGCTTACATTCCACGTCTGCCGGGCTCGGAGCGGTAGGGGCTCCGGTGCAGGCCAGGGACGCGAGGAGAACCACGGACACAGCGAAGAAGGTTTTCATGCCCCAACGCTAGCGGATTCGGCGGCGGCGTACCAGAGCCCCGGTCACTTTTCGTCGTGCGGCGGAAAAGCTACCCGCCAATGCCGCTGGTCAGCCGACCGAACACGCTGTCCCGGACGGCGTCCCGCCGGCTCTCGGCGTCGAGGTACAGCCGGAGGGCGCGGCTGACCGCGTGCACCTTCGCGCCCGCCAGGTTCGACGGCGGGTGCGCCGACGCCTCGTGCTCGATCTGCTCGACCAGCGCGCGCGCGAGCTCCGGGCGCTCGTCCTCGGCGGCGCGCTCGAACGCCTCCCACCGGGCGTGCAGCGCCGCCGAGTCTCCGCCGGCGGCGCCGAGGTCGACCACGACCTCCCGCTGGGCCGAGGCGGTCTCCACCAGCTCGCGCGACGCCGCGTCGAGCCACCGCTCCGCGAACAGGTTCGTCAGGAACGACGACGCGACGATCCCGACCAGCGCCGCCAACCCGAGCGCCATCCCCACCGCCACCAACGCGGCGGGCGCCAACCGGAGCCCGGCGCGCGCGCTCGGCGCCTCCGCCGACAGCGAACGCGACCCGCCGAGGTCGATCTGGAACGGACGATCGTCGAACCGCGGCTTCGGCCGGTTCAGGGTGGTGGGGTCGATGTAGTCCGGCAGGTCCCCGGTCTGCAGCGGCGGGGACATCGGCGCCGGTCGGCGCAAGGCGGTCGCGGGGAGCGGCGGGCGTTGTGGCGCGGCGGACCGAGGCTCAGGCGGGTTCGCCGACGGCACGAACGTCGGGTGCTCCGGGGCCTCGGTCGCCCGCACCGCGTCGAGCATCCGGCGGAGCTCGTCCACGCCGGAGTCTCCGCTCACCCACTTCGGCACGCCGTCGGGGATCGGCAGCAGGTCCGACACCAGCGACACCGGCGCCCCCGGATCGGGGGTCATCCGCGCGAGGCGGCGCTCCAGCGCGTCGCGGAACTCGGCCATCGACGCGTACCGCTGCTCCTTCTCGTACCGGCACGCGGTCAGGATCACCGGCCGCAGGATCTCGGGGACCGGCTGCAGGATCGCGTCGCGCGACTCGGCGAAGAACAGCTCGGCCGAGGTGCGGCCGCTCAGCATGGTGAACAACGTCGCGCCGAGCGAGTACACGTCGGCCCGCGCGTCGACCGCCTTCGAGTCGGTCCGCTGCTCGGGCGCCATGAACGCGAACGTCCCCATGATCGTGCCGGTCGCGGTGAGGCTCGCTGCCTCCGCCACCTGGGCGATGCCGAAGTCGCTCAGCATCGCCGTCCCGTCGTCGCGCAGCAGGATGTTGTGCGGCTTCACGTCGCGGTGCACCACCCCCACCGCGTGGGCGTGGGACAGCCCGTCGCAGCACTGTTGGGCGATCCGGCACGCGACCAGCGCCGGCACCGGTCCGTGGCGCTTCATCCAGTCGGTGACCGCGCCGCCCCGGCCGAGCTCCATCACCATGAACGGGATCGGTCCGTCGTGGTCGATGTCCACCACCCGCACGAGGTTCGGGTGCGACAGCCGGGCCATCGCCTGCGCTTCCTGCTCGAACCGCGCGCGGACCTGCTCGTCTTCGAGGTACGTCTCGGCGAGCACCTTGATCGCGCGCCACTGCTTGAGCCGCGCGTCCCACGCCAGGTACACCCGGGCCTGCGCTCCCTTGCCGAGCAGCCGGACCACGGTGTATCGCCCGTTGAGCCGGGGTGGGCGTACGGATGCGTCGTGCATCGGCTCGGAGGGACGCATGACCCGAGCGTAGTTCGTTCTCCGGCCGGATTGGTTACTCCGGGGTGTCGCGCTGGGGCCGGTCCGATACGGTCCCGGTCGGAGGCAGCAGATGGCGCAGGATGGAGCGCGGGGAGGATCGGACGGGCCGCGCGGGGGGGTCCCCGGGCGCGACGTGGACGCCTCGGTCGGCCACGAGCTGTCGCTCACCTACACCCCACGGCTCGACGACGCGGTGGCGCTCGCGCTGACCGACTTTCGGCGGGTCACCCGCAAGGAATCCCGCGTGCCGTACATCTCGCACCTGTTCGCGGTCACCGCGCTGGTGGCCGAGGGCGGCGGAGACGAAGACCAGCTGATCGCCGCGATGCTGCACGACTGGCTCGAAGACATCCCCGGCTCGAGCGGGGAGGAGCTGCACCGACGGTTCGGAGGGCGCGTGCAGCGGATCGTAGAGGCGCTGACCGACACGATCGAGCATCCGAAACCCCCGTGGCGGGCGCGAAAGGAACGGTTCATCGAACACATTCGCGAGCAGCCAGCCGAGGTGAAGCTGGTGTGCAGCGCAGACAAGCTCCACAACGGGCAGACGCTGGTCCGCGATCTGCTGCGCGACGGCCCGGCGACCCTCGACCGGTTCCGCGGCGGGCGCGACGGGACCGCGTGGTACTACGCCGCGGTGGCCGAGGCGATCGGCGACGGATTCGACCACTGGCTGCACGACGAGCTGGTCGGGGTGGCCGCGCAGATCCGGTCGTTCGTCTGAGGGTGGTTCACTCCGGCCCCAGGTGATATTCGGAACGGTCGGGCGGTGCGGGAAGTGTTCCCGCCGATCCCCCTCTACCCCATCAGGGGTGAGGGGCAGTCGTCGGTCTCCGGACGCCGTCCTGCGGAATTCGATCGTTCGGCCGGCTCCCATCCCGCCGAATTTGGGGGCCTCATGGTGGCGTTGGCGGCGTTCCTGTTGTGCGCGGCTCCGGCGGGCGCGGCAGACGGCGAGCCCGTGTTCCCCGGCCAGGTCGCCCCGGGGTCCCCGAACTACGACCTGGAGGAGATGTACTACCAGAGCCGGTTGGACGAGGGCCTGAAGCTGGCGAAGCAGCGCCTCGCCTCCGCCCCCACCGCGCAGCTGCACTGGATGAAGGCGCGGTTCATGTACGAGATCGGCGAGGGGTTCCTCCGGACCGACACCACGATCGACAAAGAAGCGTGGTACTCCGAGATGCTCGCGACCGCGAACGCAGGGTTGAAGCTCGCTCCCGGCGACCCTCACCTCCGGTTCGCCCGCGGGATCGCGATGGGGCGGCTCGGCACCACCCGCGGCATCCTGCAGTCGCTGTTCATGGCCGACGACGTGGAGGCCGACTGGCTCGTGGTGGCGAACGACAAGACGTTCCGCTACGCGAGCATCGGCGGGGTCGAGGCGCTCCCGTGTGACGCGTACCACGCCCTCGGCATCTACTACCGGCTGGTGCCGGACTGGTGGATCGTGGAGATGGTGGCCGGCACCCGCGGCGACCTCGACCAGGCCATCGCGTACAACCGCAAATCGATCGAGTGTAAGCCCGACGAGGTCGAGAACTGGAAGGAGCTCGGCGCGTCGCAGCTGTGCAAAGCCGGCAACGGTGACGCTGCGTTGAAGGCCGAGGGCCTCGCGTCGCTGCGGCACGCGTTGACCCTGCCGGCCCCTCGCCCGCGGAACCAGCTCGACCAGAAGCACAGCAAGATGCTGATCGACGACCCGTCGCTCGCGTGTGAGTACAGCCGGGACGGCCAGCAAGACCTGGACGAGAAGAAGCTGCAAGCGAGCCAGTGACGACACCCCCCGCCGCGCCGCTCGCGTGCCGGCACCACCCGGCCTGCCCCGGCTGCCCCCTAATCGACCGCCCGTACGACCAGCAGCTCGCGTCGAAGCGCGAGCGCCTGGTCCGCGCGCTCGCCCGGTACCCCCACCTCGAGCTGCCCGAAGTGGAGCCGATCGTGGGCGCGGTGCGAACCGCCGGGTACCGCCACCGGTTGAAGCTCCCGGTCCACGTCGCGGGCGAGCAGGTCCGGATCGGCCTGTACGGCCCCGATCACCGCGTGCTGCACACCCCCGACTGCCCGGTGCTCGCGCCCGAGCTGCGCGACACGCTGCGGGTGCTGGTGGAGTGGCTGCGGGGCCGCGCGGGCGTGCACTCGATCGACCTGCGGGTGTCGGTCGCGACCGGCGAGCAGATGTTGGTGTTGGCGTGCCGCGGCTCGGACGTCCCGGGCGGGCCGCGGGCGGTGCGCGAGCTGCGGCGCCGGGCGCCGGCCCTGGCGTCGGTGGCGGTGAGCCGCGCCGACCCCGAGGGCAAGCGGGTGATGGGGCGCGCCCCGGAGGTCGTCGCCGGCGCGAGGTGGATCGAGGAGCAGATCGGGCAGACCCGGTACCGGCTCCACCCGGGCGCGTTCTTCCAGGTCGACCCGCTGCAGGCCGAGCAGATCCACCACCGGGTGCGCGACCACGTGGGCCCGGCCCGCACGGTGCTCGATCTGTACGCCGGAGTGGGCGCGTACGGCCTGATGTTGGCCCCCGGCCGCTCGCGGGTGGTGCTGGTCGAAGAGGTCACCCAGGCCGCCGACGGGGCCCGCGCGGTCGCCCCGCCGAACGTCGAGGTGCTCGCGCGCAAGGTCGAAGACGTGGCGTTCGATCGGCGGTTCGACGCCGCGGTGATCAACCCCGCCCGGCGCGGCTCCGACCCCGAATCCCTGCGCAGGCTCGCCGGGTGGACCGATCGGCTGGTGTACGTGTCGTGTGGCCCAGAGACGCTGGCGCGCGACCTCGACATCCTCGCCGCACATGGGCTGCGGGTCGAGCGGATCACCCCGATCGACCTGTTCCCCCAGACCCCCGAGGTCGAGACGGTGGTCACGCTGGTGCGGGGCCCTCCGCTCACCCGGTGGACCACGCCGGGCGGCGCCGCCCGCACCCCGTGGCTCGACGGCGGGCCGTCGGGTGCGCCGGGCAAGCCGAAGGTGCTGATCGCGCTGGTGTTGGGCGACACCCGGCCGCGCGGCTCGGTCGACGGCGCGCGGTTCGAGCGCATCGGCACGGTCGCGGGGCACTCCCTGCTGCGGGTCCAGCTGTCCACCACCCCGAGCCGCGCGCTCGCGGGGCTCAAGGCGGTGGGCCACGCGCTCGTGGGCAAGGACCCGAAGACCGCGCCGTTCTTCGCCGAGAAGGGCGGGCTCGTGCGGCCGTTCGTGCACGTCGAGCGCGACGATCGGGGCGACACCGCGCCGCTGCACGGCGACCTCGCGGAGGTGATCGACCGGTTGGGGGGCGCGTCGGGGCGCTCGGAGCGGAAGTCGGCCCCAGCGCGCGGCCGGAGACGGCGGTAACCTCGCTCGGGGAGGTCGGGATGTGGTGGACGGTCGCGCTCGGGCTCGGCGCGTCGGAGGGGCTGGCGGCCGACGCCTCGACCCCGCACCCGCACCGGGGGGTGCTGCGCGCGTACGACGGGCCCCCTCCCCGACCGACCTTGACCGAGGCCGACCTCGCGACCCTCGGCTCGGGCCGGCCGGTGCTGCAGCAGGCGCAGACCACGACCGGCGCGGGTGCGGCGGGGCGCGCCTTGGCGGTCCAAGACGTCCACGCCCCACCGAACGCCGTGTGGGCGCGGATCACCGACTTCGGCGCGTACCCGCGGATGGTCGATCACGTGCTCGAGTGTGAGCCGTACGCGAGCGACGGTGACCACCTGCGGGTGCGGTTCGTGATCGGAGCGCCGCTGGTCCGGATCGAGTACTTCATCGACCACACGTACCGACCGGCGGAGGGGTGGATGACCTGGCGCCTCGACTACGACCACACGAGTGACCTCGACGACTCGGTCGGGTACTGGCGGGTCGATCCGATCGCTGGACCGGGGGGCGCCCAGTGGTCGCGGGTGACCTACTCGGTCGAGCTCAAAGCGGCCGGCTACGTCCCCGCGCCGCTCGAGCGGGCGTTCGCCACGATCGGGCTCACCAAGGCCACTGCGTGGGTCAAGGCCGAGTCGGAGGCGAGCGGACGATGATCGCGCTGGTCGTCGCCGCCTGGGCCGATCCTCCCCCGATCGTCGAGCCCGCGTACCGGGTCCACCCCGACGGCCTGGTCGTGCGGACCGCGCCCGAGCCCGGGGCGTCGGTGCGCGGCGCGATCGCCGCCGGCGCCTCGTTCCGGACGCTCGGCCCCGCCACCGGGCCCAACTGCGCCGCCGGGTGGTCGCGGGTGGAGGCCCAGGGCTTCGTGTGCCTCGACGGGACCGCGATCACCCACGACCCGCCCCGGCCCCAGCCGGAGGTGCTGGAGTACGACCCACCCGACCCCTCCGAGTACGCGACCTACGTGGAGACCGGCGAGTACCACGCGCGGGTCCCCACCCGGATCGTGCCCGGGATCTACGCGCGTCGGTACCGGCGGTTCGCGGGCAAGCTGTATGCGAGCGCAGAGGCCTACGAGCGGAACGAGGCGCCCGTAGGCCAGCTGTCGCACGAGATCGGCGCGAAGGAGCGGTTCGTGTCGATCCGCGAGACGAGCCGCGGGCCGGTGCTGGTGCGGGGCGACGGCCAGGTCGCCGCTCTGTCCGACGTGTACCTGTACCCGGTGAGCCGGCTGGCTGGGTTCGACCTGGAGAACCACCCGCTTCGAGCCGGCACCTGGCCGGCGTTCGCGATCGACTACCAGGGCGCGTCGATCCGGAAGTCCGCGTCGGCCGAGGCCGAGGTGGTCGGCACCGTGCCGTACCACGGCCCGCTCGTGATCTCGTCCACCCCGGCGGACCCGACCGGTCACTGGTGGGAGGTGGTGGAGGGCCCCGTGCGCGGGTTCGTCGAGGACACGCGCGGGATCCGCCACCCGGTCACCTCCCCTTCCCGACCGCCGGGCGTCGGCGACAGCGAGCTGTGGGTCGACGTGGAGCTCGGGCAGCAGGTGGTGATGGTGCACCGGGGCGACGCGCTGGTGTACTTCACCCTGACCAGCACCGGCGCCGCGCCGATGGGGACGCCGACCGGCACCTACCGGCTGATCGAGAAGCACGCGTTCAAGGACATGAGGTCCCGACCCGACGCCGACGACTGGTACGCGGTCGAGGACGTGCCGTGGACCCTCACCTTCCGGCCCCGGTACTCCCTGCACACCGCGTACTGGCACTGGGGGTACGGCCGCACCGCGAGCCACGGGTGCGTGAACTTGTCGGCGCGCGACGCCGCCTGGCTGTACGACCAGCTCCCACCCAAGCTGCCGGACGGGTGGACCTCCCTGTACGTCACGCCCGACGATCACCCCGCGGTGGTGAGGGTCCGCCGCGGCGCGACCATCGACCTCGACGACACGTGATCCGGTTGCCGGGCGGCGCCGCCCGCACCAGATTGAGCCATGCTCACGTTGCTGTTGTCTCTCCCCGCCCGCGCGCTGACCCTCGATCAGGCGTGGGCCGCCGCCACCGACCACGATCTGCAGCTGGCTTTGGCGCGCGAGCGCTCGATCCAGGCCGACACGATGCGCGGCAAGGCCTGGTCCGCGCTCCAGCCCCGGCTCGACGTGGGCGCGCAGTACGTGATCAACAACACCGAGATCGCGCTCGACTTCTCGTCGATGATCCCCGAGGAGTTCGCCGCGATCGTGTACCCCGACGGCCCGCCGCCCCCGACGATCGTGCAGGAGAAGGCGTTCTGGCAGGGCGACGTGACCCTGTCCCAGCGCCTGGTGTCGGGGCCCGCGATCCCGCTGCTCCGGGCGGCCTATGGGTTCAGCGCGGCTGGCCGCGACGACCTGCGCGCGGCCGAGGTCGAGTCGAAGACCCGCGTCGCCGCTGCGTTCTACGGCCAGCTCACCGCCGAGCGGGCGATGGCCGTCGCCGAGCAAGGAGTGGCCCTGGCGCAGAGCCAGCTCGCGCTCGCGCAGCGCCAGAGTGAGGCGGGGCTGATCGACGAGCGGGCGATGGTCCAGGCGCGGCTCGGCCTGTCGCGGGCGGAGCGGGACCTGCGCACGGCGCAGGAGGGGGTGACTTCGGCGCGCACCGGGTTCGAGCTGGCGGCCGGGATCCCCGGCACCGACCTCGAGCTCCCCGAGCCGATGGCCGTCCCCACGGGGCTCGACGCGGCGCTGATCCAGGCCCGCGAGCGCCGCCCGGACCTGCAAGCCGCCGCGCGCCGGGCCGAGGCGATGCACCACCAGCGCCTCGCCCAGGACCTGCGGTGGCTGCCGGCGATCGACGGCGTCGCCACGTACAGCTACACGCAGAACCCAGGGTTCAACGACCAGAACTGGAATTGGCGCATCGTGCTCGCGGCGAGCTGGAACCTGTGGGACGGCGGGCTGCGGTTCGCCGAGTCCCGCGAGACCGCGAGCCAGGTCCGCGCGGCCGAGTTCGGGCGAGAGCTGCTCGAGGACTCGATCGTGCGCGAGATCACCGTCGCGTTCGAGTCGTACGCGCGCGCCCAGTCGGGCCTGGTGTCGGTGGAGAACGAGCGCGCGCTCGCCGCGCAGTCGCTGGAGCTGGCCGAGACGAGCTACGCCGCCGGCGGCGCGTCGTTCCTCGAGGTCGAGCAGGCGCGCCTGATGGTGCAGGCGACCGAGCTGTCGGCGCTGCGGGAGCGGATGGCCCGCGATCTGGCGGCGATCGAGTTGCTCGCGCGCACGGGCTCCCTCTGACGCGGCGCGGCGTGGTACGCTGTGCGTCATGCGGAACTTCACCACGTGGATCCTCACCGCAGCGCTGGGCCTCGGCGGCTGCGAGAAGTACTACAAGGTCGACGACGCCTGCGTCGACTCGCTGAGCGGCTCGAACGGCGTCGACCCGGACTCGGTCGCGGCGCTGTCCCGGATCAACTGCTACCGCCGCATGGCCGGGGTGGCGCGGATCCCGGCCGACAAGCAGGTGCAGATCGCGGCGCAGAGCGTGGTCTCGTACGTCCAGCAGAACCCGGATTGGACCCAGCTGATCGGGAAGTACGGCCCGACCTACTGGCTGACCCAGGACTTCGAGAACCCGGGGTTCACCGGCGCGAACGTGTACGAGCGCCTGACCGGCGCCGAGGACCAGGGCGGCGCCGGGTACGTGTTCTACGACCTCGGCGGCACGTCGATCTGGGAGTTCATCTACGTCGCGCTGGCCGACGACCCGACCCAGCTGCCCAGCGGCAGCGCCGCGATCGACGAGATGATGCGGTCGCCGGTGTTCCGCCAGACCGCGCTGCAGCCCTCGTGGCTCGACGGCGCGTATGCGGAGGCCGATCTCGACCAGACCTGGTTCGTCGAGGGTGGGATCTTCGACGGTGCGGTCACCACGCTGGCCGAGCCCGCGGTCGGCCTCGCGCCGTACGGCAAGGTGTACTACCTGCTCGTGTTGTACACCGCGCCTCACCTGGAGCACTCGTACAAGCCGGTGCTGCTGCCGGTCGTGGACCAGGTCGAGGTCCCGCTGTACAGCTGGAGCACGAACCGCGACGTGGTGCAGGGAGACGGCACGTACGCCCCGACCCAGCTGTCGTACCCGATCAGCATGTTGATGGGCGCGGTGGACCCGGCCAACTACAGCCCGATCGACCAGAACCAGTACGGCGTCGAGGTGTCGAACGCGTCGATCGTGGGCCCGGACGGGCTGCCGCTCGAGACCGAGGTGATCCACCCGGGGGAGGAGGCGGACGGCCCGTGGCCCGACGGGGTGTTCCTGCGCACGAGCGTGTCGTTCTACACGCGCCACCCGTTCGAGCCGGCCAGCCGGTACACGCTGTACGCGGACTACGCCACGCCCGAGGGTGAGTTCGTGCTCAACTACTCGTTCACCACCGCGCGGCAGGACCTCGGCGTCGACCCGAACATCGGGTTGACCCCCGCGACCACCAACGTGGCGCGGCGGCTGCCCGACGTGTCGGTCGAGCGCAACCTCCGCCACACGGCGGGCTCCTCGCTCCTCCACCGGCCGTAGGGCCGGCGGTTGGACCGGCAGCGGGAGGCCACCTGATCGGGTCCGTGATCGCCGGCGCGGTGTACCTCGGCCTGGCGTACTTGCTCGCCGCCGTCCCGTTCGGGGTGGTGGTGACCACGCTGTGGGGCGGCGACGTCGACATCCGCTCGGCGGGGAGCGGCAACATCGGCGGCACCAACGTCGCGCGGGTGTACGGCTGGCGGCTCGCTGGCGCCGTGATCGCGCTCGACGTCGCGAAGGGATTCGTCCCGGTGCTCCTCGCGCAGTGGTTGTGGCCGAACGCGGAGGTCTGGTGGCCGGCGCTGGTGTCGCTGACCTGCTTCGTCGGCCACTGCTTCCCGGTGTACCTCGAGTTCCGCGGCGGGAAGGGCGTCGCGACCGGGGCGGGCGGGCTGCTCGCGCTGTCGCCGTACGTGACGCTGCCGGCGGTGGCGGTGTGGATCCTGTTGTTGGGCCTCACCGGCCGGTCGTCGGTCGCCGCGCTCGGCGCGACCGCGTCGGTCGTGGTCGTCGCGGCGGTGGTCGACCCGACGATGCTCCCGGTGGTCGGGATGCTCGGTCTCGGGA
>JBEBJC010000193.1:0-11402 GCA_040080105.1 Myxococcota bacterium | reverse complement strand
ACGCCGTCCCGCGGCAACGATCGTTCGGCCGGCTCCCAGGGGGTGTCCTCCGGTCGCCCCGCTGAGTTCGAGGCGAGCAACGCGTTCCGGGCGCCGGAGAACGTGTTGTTCTCGGAGGTGGAGACGGTGGTCGTGTCGGCCGACGCGGCGTACGCCTCGCTCAGCTCCGGTTCGTACGCGGGCGGAGTGGAGTTCGCTCGTTCGGCGGGCTCCCCGTCCTCCCATCCCGCCGAGTACCCGCTCGTGGTGGCCGAGCCCGCCTCCGGCGGGGGCGCGACCGTCGCCTACGTGCTCACCGCGATGTTGCTGCTCGGCACCTCCCTGTTGATCCTGCTGTCGGTGTTCGTGGTGGGCGGGGTGGTGTTGGCGGCGCTCACCGTGCCGCAGGCACCCTCGCCGCAGCCCGTCCCCGCGCCGGTCCCGCTCGCTCCGGAACCGGCTCCGGAGCCCGGTCCCACTCCTGCTCCGCCGTCGGAAGGGGCGACGCCGTTCACCTCGTTCCTGTCGGCGCTGCCCGGCACCCACCGCATGATGGTCCGGTGTGACGGGGCGACCCAGGTTGGGGAGGATCGCGTGTCGCTCCCGCCCCAAGGCACCGCCGAGGCGCCCGAAGGGTACACCGAGTGCACCGTGACCGCAGTAGACGGTGCGCGGAAGCGGCGGACCGCGGTGGTGAGCGACGTGAAGCCGCGTCCGTACACCTGCTTCACTTCCGAAGACGCCAGCTGCGAGTGAGCCGCCCCTCCGGGGTTCGCAGAAAGAGCTTGGCGCAGGGTGCCGCATCTGGTATGCCCCGCGGTGCCTGGAGGCGAACGCGCCGATGCTGGTGGGTGTCTACATCCTCGTCGACGACGAATACGACGCGCCGATCTACGCCGATCCATCGCCAGCCGAGCTGGACGACGGGGTGTGGCCGATGGTGTGCGAGGTGGTCCAGGACGTGCTCGACGCGGAGCGGGAGGTCCGCGGGACCGTGGTGGTGGGGGAGTCCCTCATCGCATGGCGGGCGCTGCTCAAGACCGGCATCACGTTCGTGGCGGTCGTGACCGACGACGTGAAGCCCCAGCAGGTCGAGGTGTACCTGTCGAAGCTGGCGCGTCGGTACGCCGACGAGGTCGACGACTGGCGCACCCCCGACAAGGCCGGCGTGTCCGACGTGGTGGTGGACGTGATCCCCCCATGGGAGGAGGACGACGGCTGATCCCGCACGTTACTGCGGTGCACCATGTCCACCGAGCTCACCGATCCCGCGCAGCTCCGTCGGGTGTTCATCCACTCGCTCGGCTGCCAGATGAACGAGTACGACGCAGGCAAGATCCGGGCGCAGCTCGCCCGCGACGGCTGGGTGTCCACCACCGAACCGGGTGAGGCGGACCTCATCGTCGTCAACACCTGCTCGGTCCGCGAGAAGGCGGTCGACAAGATGCACTCCGCGCTCGGGGAGTACCGCCGGATGAAGCGGTCCGGGCAGCGGGTGATGATCGGCATCGCCGGGTGCGTGGCGCAGGAGCGCGGCGCGGACCTCGCGGCGAAGTACCCCGACGTCGACCTGGTGTTCGGGCCCGACGGCGTGCCCCAGGTGCGCCAGCTGGTGGCGAAGGCGGCGACCGGCCAGCGGGTGCTCGACACCGAGTTCCTCGATCTCGAGGGGTACCCGTTCGTGTCGGACCTCGACCCCGCAGCGACCGGGGTGTCGGCGTTCGTCACCATCCAGAAGGGCTGCGACAACCACTGCACCTTCTGCATCGTGCCCAGCACCCGCGGGGCGGAGGCCAGCCGGCCGTCGGTCGAGATCGTCGACGAGGTGCGGGCCTACGCGGCGCGCGGGGTCAAGGAGATCGTGCTGATCGGCCAGAACGTGAACAGCTACGGGCTGAAGGTCCCGGGGCAGCCCACGTTCGCCCAGCTGCTGTACGCGGTCGCCGACGTGCCGGGGGTCGAGCGGATCCGCTACACGACCAGCCACCCGCGCGACATGGGCGCGGACGTGGTGCAGGCCTATCGGGACCTGCCGCAGCTGTGCTCGCACCTGCACCTGCCCGTCCAGTCCGGCAGCAACCGGGTCCTGCGGCGGATGAAGCGCTACTACACCCGCGAGCGGTACCTCGAGCTGGTCGAGGCGCTGCGGGACGCGCGTCCCGACCTGGTGCTGTCGACCGACGTGATCGCGGGCTTCCCCGGGGAGACCGACGAGGACTTCGCAGAGACGCTGGACCTGGCGGAGCGGGTCGGGTTCGTGGGGTCGTTCAGCTTCAAGTACAGCCCGCGGCCCGGCACGCCGGCGCTGAAGCTCGAGGAGCGCGACCCGGTGCCGGACGCGGTCGCGTCGGCCCGGCTCACGGCGTACCAGGACCGGCAGCGCGAGCGCTCGCTCGCGTGGCACCGGAGCTTCGAGGGGCGCGAGGTGTCGGTGCTGGTCGAAGGCCCGTCGGCGCACGACGAAGGGGTCGTGTGCGGTCGGACCTCCGATCACGCGATGATCAACTTCGTCGGCCCGGAGTCACTGGTGGGGTCGACCGTCACCGTGGCGTGTACCCGCGGCTTCACCCACTCGGTTCGCGGCGAGCGGGTCGGCGACTGACGCCTACTGCACCACGCACCAGCCGACGCCGTCGAAGTCCGACTCGATGGTGCTCAGCGCGGTGGCGGTGGCCTGCTCGGTCGTGATCTCGACCTGCACGTTGTCGACCAGGTTGGCCGCCGACAGCAGGGCGTCACACCGGTCTTCGTCGTCGATCGCGAGGGTGGCGCACTGGAACGAGATCGCGCCGATCAGCGCGTCGCGCCCGATCGTCACGAACCCGCCCTCGGTCGTGTAGTCGACCTGGTACTTGCCGCACTCGGTGTGGGTCAGCACGGCGTAGCCCGGCAGCTCGTATTCGATGTCGAGGGTGAACGACGGGTCGTCGATCGCGTCCGGCTCGTCCTCGAGATCGTCGATGTCGATCGTGACCTCGCGGAACTGCAGCGGCAGGTCGATGCCCTCCACTCCGGAGGTGGGGCACCGGCACGACAGCCAGTTGAGCGAGCTCTTGAGCACGTCGTTGCCGGTGGGCTCGTCGGGCGACACGTCGCCGGGCTCGGCGGCGCCGTGGGTGACCGTGATCACGTCCTCGCCGACGCCCACGGTCATCACGCCCCACATCGACCACTCTTGCAGGCCGAAGTTCACCGACGCGCCGCCGGAGTACGACACGCCGTACGACTCGCCGTCGAGCTCGACCCCGATCTGGACCGGGTTGTCGGTGCCGGGGTTCTCCTCGTCGGTGTTGTAGGTGTGCCAGTACAGCGGCTCACCGTACGCGCCCTGGGTGTCGAGCGCGAACACCCCGGAGATGGTGCGCTCCTTGATCGCGAAGTCCTGGTACGAGAACAGGAGCGGCCCGGACGGGTGGTCGTCGACGAACACGCCGCCCGCCATGTCGTACCCGGAGCACCCGGTGTAGTCGATGTCGAAGCTGAACATCGGGAACTCGTCGCGGGCCCAGCACTGGAGCGCGGTGGCGCGCAGGTACCCGCCGCCGCCGTCGGTGTTCATCCGGTCTTGGACCTTCTCGTCGGCCGCGACCACCCCGGCGGAGGCCACCACCATCGTCGAGATCTGGTGCGCGAGCACAGCCTTGTCGGCGGCCGACGCCTTGTACTCTTCCGCGGGGATCTGCTCGAGGAAGGTGAACGACAGCGGGGCGTCGGTGGTGCCCGTGTCGACCTTTCCGTCCGGGCTGTCGTCCTTCTCCCCGTTGCACCCGGCCACCGCCGCCCACACGACCAGACCTTCCACGTAGCGCATCTTCCGCACTCCTCCGGCCGCGCCGAGCCACGGCGGTGGCCAGAGTAACCGACCCACCGCCGACCTGTCGCGCGACCCGCGTCCGCTGCCCATTCCCGCTGGAACCCGGCGCCGTCAGTGGCGGGCGTTGCCACGGCGCCGTCCCCGGCATAGCTCCGCTCGGGAGTCGGAGGGGCGGATGTATTTCCAGGACGTGATCCTCACGTTGGAGCGGTATTGGGGATCCCACGGCTGCGTGATCCTCCAGCCGCACGACCTGATGATGGGCGCAGGGACCTTCCATCCGGCGACCGTGCTGCGCACGCTCGGTCCCGGCGCGTGGAACTGCGCGTTCGTCCAGCCGTCGCGGCGCCCGGGGGACGCCCGGTACGGCGACAACCCCAACCGGCTGGGCCACTACTACCAGTACCAGGTCATCCTCAAGCCGAGCCCGATCGACGTGCTCGAGCTGTACCTGGGGTCGCTGCGGGCGATCGGCATCGACCTGCGTCGCCACGACGTGCGGTTCGTGGAGGACGACTGGAAGTCCCCGACGCTCGGCGCGTGGGGGATCGGGTGGGAGGTGTGGCTCGACGGGATGGAGGTCACCCAGTTCACCTACTTCCAGCAGGTCGGCGGGCTCCCGACGATGCCGGTGCCGGCCGAGATCACCTACGGCCTCGAGCGGCTCGCGATGCAGCTGCAGGGCAAGCGGTCGGTGTACGACCTCGAGTGGGTGAAGGGCGTGACCTACGGCGACGTGTTCCACCGCAACGAGGTCGAGCAGTCGCGGTACAACTTCGAGCACTCGGATCCGGCGTCGCTGTTCGAAGACTTCAACCGCTCGTTCGCCGAGTGTGCGCGTCTGGCGGACCTCGGGTTGGCGTTGCCGGCGTACGACCGCTGCATCATGACCAGCCACTCGTTCAACCTGCTCGACGCCCGCGGCGCGATCTCGGTGGCCGAGCGCGCGAACTACATCGACCGGATCCGCGAGCTCGCGGTGAAGTGCGCCACGGTGTGGGAGCAGGAGGTCGCGAGCAAGAACCCGCCCGCGCCGATCCCGCCGCCCGCGTCGGCCCGGCCGCCCACCGGGGCGCCCTCGGGGTCGCGCGACCTGTTCGTCGAGGTCCAGTGTGAGGAGCTGCCGGCGTCGTTCGTGCGCCCGATGCTCGACCAGCTGAGAGACGGCGTGATCGGCTTGCTGTCGGGGGTGAGCCACGGCGACGTGCGGACCTTCGCCACGCCGCGCCGGCTCGCGGTCGCGGTCGCCGCGGTGGACCCGGCCCGTCCGCTCGTGACCCGCACCGTCACCGGCCCGCCGGCCGAGCGCGCGTTCGGGCCCGACGGCGCCCCGACCCCCGCCGGGATCGGGTTCGCGACCGGCAAGGGCGTCGACCCCAGCGCGTTGAAGGTGGTCGACGGCCCGAAGGGGAAGGTGGTCGCGGTCGACGTGTCCGAGGGAGGGGAGCGCACCGACGCCCTCGTGTCCGCCGGGCTCGACGCGGTGATCCGCGGGATCCAGTCGCCGAAGTCGATGGAGTGGGGCACCGGCGGCGTCCGGTGGGCCCGCCCGATCCACCGGGTCAACGTGGTGTACGACGGGGTCGGCCTGTCCGGCGTGGCGGCCGGGGTGCCGTTCGGCGCCGAGACGGTCGCGCACCGCCTCGACGAGGAGCCGCTCGTGGCGTTCACCTCGGCCGACGCGTGGCTCGACGGCCTGCGTCGCCGCGGGGTCGAGCCCGATCTCGACGCGCGGAAGGGGCGGATCCGAGCGCTGCTCGAGCAGGCGGAGCGGGAGCTCGGGTGTGACCCGATCCGCGACGAGGTGCTGCTCGAAGAGGTCACCCACCTGGTCGAGTCGCCGGGACTGGTGATCGGGCGGTTCGACGCCGCGTTGCTCGCGCTGCCGCCGCGCCTGCTCGTGCAGACGATGAAGCAGAACCAGCGGTACTTCCCCGTGTTCCGCGGGGGCGCCCTGTCGAGCGAGTTCGTGGTGATCACGAACAACCCGTGGGGCGACGAGGCGCGGATCGCGAACGGCAACGCCGCGGTGATCCTCGCCCGGTTCGACGACGCGCGGTTCTTCCTCGCCGAGGACCAGAAGAAGTCGCTCGAGCAACACGGGGAGAAGCTCTCCGCGATGCGGTGGATCCGCGGGCTCGGGACCATGGCGGACCGGCAGGCGCGAGGGGCGGCGCTGGCGGTCGACCTTGCCCACGCGACAGGCGCCGATCCGGTGGTGGTGCAGCGCGCGGGCGCGATCGGGAAGTGCGACCTCGTGACCCAGATGGTCGGTGAGTTCCCCGAGCTCCAGGGCCACGTGGGCGCGCTGTACGCGCGAGCGCAAGGGGAGACCGAGGCAGTCGCCACCGCGATCGAGGAGGCGTGGCAGCCCCGGTTCGCCGAGGACGCGGTCGCGCGGACGCCGGCCGGGATCGCGCTCGCGCTCGCCGACCGGGTCGACCTGTTGGTGGGGTGCTTCGGGATCGGCATGACCCCGAAGGGCGGGGGGGACCCCCAGGGTCTGCGGCGCGCCGCGCTCGGCCTGGTCCGCACCGCGGTCGACAACGGGCTGCGGGTCGACCTCGCGCGGCTGTTCCAGCTCGGCGTGGACCGGTTCCACGCCTCGGTGGTGGCGGCCCCGGCCGGGTTCGAGGCGTGGACCAAAGCTCGCGGCGCGCTCGGGGGCGCCACCGACGCCGGAGCGCTGGTCGACGAGCTGGTGGAGTTCGTGATCACCCGGTTCAAGGCGAACGCCGACGCGACCGCCGACCTGGTGGACGCGGTGGTGGCGGCTTCCCCTCCCGATCCGCTGGTGCTGCAGCGCAAGCTCGACGCGCTGGCGGCGCTCGCCGGTCAGCCGTCGTTCGGCCAGGTGATGGTCACGTTCAAGCGGGTGTTGAACATCACCCGCGGGCAGACCTACGACCCGCCGACGTCGGCCGAGCTGACCCACGACGCGGAGCGGGCGCTGCTCGCGGCGACCGAGGCGGTGGAGGGCGAGATCGTCGCCGCCGCCGAGGCGCTCGACTTCGCGCGCGCGCTCGAGCGGGTGCTCACCCTGCAGCAGCCGGTGGCGCAGCTGTTCGACGCGGTGATGGTCGACGCTCCGGATCCCAAGGAGAAGGCGGTCCGAATGGGCCTGCTCCGACGTGTCGCGCGGAGCTTCCTGGCGGTCGCGGACTTCTCTCGCATCAGCACCCGGTGAACATTCGATCGCTCGGCAGGCCCCGAGCCCGCCGAGCCGGAGACGACCATGAGATGGATCTGGGCGTTCGACCAAGGTGACGGCAAGGAAAAGGCGCTGCTCGGCGGGAAGGGGGCGGGCCTGTGTGAGATGACCCGCCTCGGCCTGCCAGTGCCGCCCGGGTTCGTGATCAGCACGGCCGCGTGCGTCGACTTCCTGCGGTCCGACATCGCGTCGGCTGGCCACGGCCAGTGGCCCGACGGGCTCGAGGCCGAGCTCGACGCCGCGATCACCCGGCTCGAGCAGCAGACCGGGCGGCGGTTCGGCGATCCGCGTGACCCGCTGCTCGTGTCGGTGCGGTCGGGCGCCGCGGTGTCGATGCCCGGGATGATGGACACGGTGCTGAACCTCGGGCTCAACCGAGGCACCGCGGCCGCGCTGGCCTCCGCCACCGGGAACCCGCGGTTCGCGTGGGACAGCTACCGGCGGTTCATCCAGATGTTCGGCGACGTGGTGCTCGGCATCCACTACACCCGGTTCGGTCGGGTGGAGGAGCAGGTCCTCGCCGGGCGGTCGATCGACGCGCTCGACGCCGACGGGATGATCGACCTGTGCACCCGGCTCGAGGCGGTGGTGGCCGATCACGGCTCCACGTTCCCCGACGAGCCGCGCGCGCAGCTGCGGCACGCGATCGACGCGGTGTTCCACTCGTACAACAGCCCGCGCGCCCAGTACTACCGCAAGTCGCACGACATCCCCCACGACGCCGGCACCGCGGTGAACGTCCAGATGATGGTGTTCGGGAACATGGGCGACGACTCCGGCACCGGCGTCGGGTTCACCCGCAACCCGAAGTCGGGCCAGCGCGGCCTGTTCGGCGAGTGGCTGCCGAACGCCCAGGGGGAGGACGTGGTCGCCGGGCTGCGCACCCCGCTGCCGGTGAACGCGAACTCGGACCGGCCCGGCACCCGCCTCGAAGACGCGATGCCCGAGGCGTACCGCGCGTTGTCCGAGATGCAGAGCAAGCTCGAGCGCCACTTCGGCGACATGCAGGACATCGAGTTCACCATCGAGCGCGGCAAGTTGTGGCTGCTGCAGACCCGCCGCGGCAAGCGCACCGGGCAGGCGGCGGTCCAGATCGTGGTGGACCTGGTCGAAGAGAAGGTGATCGACACCTCGGCCGCGCTGGCCCGGATCGATCCGCGCCAGCTCGAGTACGTGCTGCGCCCGGTGATCGCGCCGGACGCGAAGAAGCAGGTGGTGGCGAAGGGCCTCGACGCGTCGCCCGGGGCCGCGTGTGGGCGGGTGGTGTTCGACCCGCAGGACGCGCAGGAGTTCTTCGATCGCGACGAGCCCACGATCCTGGTGCGCCAGGAGACCTCGCCGGAGGACATCCAGGGCATGACCGTCGCCGCCGGTGTGCTCACCGCGCGCGGCGGCCAGACCTCCCACGCGGCGGTGGTCGCCCGCGGGATGGGCAAGCCGTGTGTCGTCGGGTGCACCGACATCCAGGTCGACTACAGCCGCGAGCTGTTCTACGCGGGCGACTCGGTGGTGCGGAAGGGCGACTTCATCACGATCGACGGCGGGACGGGCGAGGTGATGCTCGGACGGGTCGAGATGATCGCGCCCCAGACCGACCAGGGCGCGATGGCGACCCTCCTCGGGTGGGCCGACCAGGTCGCCCGGCTCAAGGTGAGGGCGAACGCCGACACCGGCGCCGACGCCACCCGGGCGCGCCAGCTCGGCGCCACCGGGATCGGGCTGTGCCGCACCGAGCACATGTTCTTCCAGCCCGACGCGCTGCGCGCGATCCGCCGGATGATCCTCGCCGACGACCCTCGGTCGCAGAAGCGCGCGCTGGCGGACATCCTGCCGATCCAGCGCGCGATGTTCACCGAGATCTTCCAGGTGATGGAGGGGCTGCCGGTCACGATCCGGCTGCTCGACCCGCCGCTGCACGAGTTCCTGCCGGAGCGCGAGGCCGACGTGACCGACGTGGCCGCCGACCTCGGGGTCCGCCCCGAGGCCCTCCGCGCGCGGCTCGGTCAGCTGCACGAGTCCAACCCGATGATGGGACACCGTGGCGTCCGGGTCGGGATCACCAGCCCCGACGTGTACAAGACCCAGGTCCGCGCCATCTTCGAGGCGGCGTGTGAGCTCGAGCGCAAGGGCGTGAAGGTGCTGCCCGAGGTGATGATCCCGCTGGTCGGGATCGACACGGAGCTGCAGAAGATGCGGGCGCTGGTCACCGAGACCGCCGAGGCGGTGATCGGAGAGTACGGCGGAGGCCCCGACTACAAGATCGGCACGATGATCGAGCTGCCGCGGGCGGCGCTGACCGCGGACAAGATCGCGCGCCACGCCGACTTCTTCTCGTTCGGGACCAACGACCTCACCCAGATGACCTGGGGGTTCTCGCGCGACGACATGGGCAAGTTCTTCGCCGACTACCAGCGCGAGGGCATCCTGAAGGAGTCCCCGTTGGCGGTGTTCGACATCGAGGGCGTCGGCCAGCTGGTCGAGATCGCGACCCGCAAGGGCCGCGAGGCGAGCGCCCGGCTCAAGGTGGGCGTGTGCGGCGAGCACGGCGGCGACCCGGTGGGCGTCGGGTTCTTCCACCGCACGGGCCTCGACTACGTGAGCTGCTCCCCGTACCGGGTGCCGGTCGCCCGGCTGGCGGCGGCGCACGCGGCGCTGGGGTTGTTGTAGCCGTCGCCACGGGCGGGGAGCCGTTCAGGTTTCGTGAATGGCTCGTCAACAACGTGGCCATGGACGGCGCGCGCCCGATCGGTGACGGTATCGGCAGCCACAGGAAGGTCCGATGGAACGGCGCGAGCTGCTGAAGTGGGTCGGTGCTGCCACGTTGGCGCGGGTCAGCGCGGGGTGTGATCGGCTGGTGTTGCTCGGAACCCCGGCCGGCCTCGAACCGATCACCTCGAACGCAGAGTTCTACACCTACTACTGCTGCGGGCTGCCCGACATCGATCCGGCGACCCACGAGACGGTGATCGCCCACGAGGGCGTCGAGCTCGCGCGGTTCGATCTCGCGTTCCTGCAGTCGCTCACCCCGCGCACCAAGGAGCACACGCTCGAGTGCATCGGGGCCCAGCCCAGGATCCAGAACATCTCGAACGCGGTGTGGACCGGGCTCCCGTTGAGCGAGGTGCTCGAGGCGCTCGGCGTCGAGGTGCCCGCGTCGGCGGTCGGGCTGCGGTTGGTCGGCGCCGACGAGTACCACGCGGGGGTGCCGATCGAGGACCTGCTCGACGCGCCGATCTGGCTCGTGTGGGAGATGAACGGTGAACCGCTGGCGTTCGAGCACGGGGCGCCCGCCCGGCTGCTCGTGCCGGGGCGCTACGGGGTGAAGAACCTGAAGTGGCTCGCCGAGATCGCGTTCGTCGACACGCCCCACGTGTCGTACTGGACCGAGCGCGGGTGGGACGAGCCGTCGGTGTACCAGCCGAACACGTTCGTGAAGACCCCGCTCGAGGGCACCCCGGTGCGGGTCGACGACCGGGTGCGGTTGATGGGGACCGCGTTCGCCGGCGTCGACCCGGTGGTGAAGGTCGAGCTGCGGGTCGACGACGGAGAGTGGATCGAGTGTGAGCTCGACTACCAGACCGGCGAGCCGGACCTGTGGGTGTTGTGGTCGGCGGAGTGGGCGGCGACCGCCGGCACCCACACGTTCCAGGTCCGGTGTGAGACCGCGTCCGGCGCGCGGTCGAACGCCGACCCCGACGGGACCGACCCGTGGCACGGGTACGACGGCAGCATGCAGATCGTGCTGGAGGTCACATGATCTGGCTCGCCGCGGCGGCGCACGCCGGCGCGTGGACCAAGGAGACCGGGCAGCTGTACGCGAAGGCGGGCGTCGACCTGTACAAGGCGTTCGAGTTCGTGCAGCCCGGGAGCTCGAGCGCGGTGCCCGGCGCCATCTCCGGCGGCGAGTACTTCGCGCACCAGTACGGGGTGTACGCCGAGGCCGGAGTGTTGCCCGGGTACAAGGGGCAGCTGTCGATCTCGGCCCCGCTCCTGTTCGGGATCGCGAACATCCCCGGCGACGACAACTCGGGCACGGTGCCGATCCGCGCCACCTCCGGGCGGCTCGGCGACCTGAACCTCGCCGCCCAGATCGCGCTGCACCCGAAGTGGCCGCTCGCGGCGGCGTTGCAGGTCAAGATCCCGATGTACGCGAACGGCTCGATCGGCGCCGAGTACCCCACCTGGCGCGAGCTGTTCCCGAAGCCCGGCGACGGCCAGGTCGACTGGACCACCTGGCTGTACGCGGGCGCGGCGCCGATCCCGAAGTCGTTCGTGGAGGCGAGCCTCGGGTACCGCCACCGGACCGAGCAGTTCGTGGGGTGGGACACCTCCACCGCGTTCGTCGACGCTGCGGTGTTCGGCGCGAAGGGCGGGTATTCGCTCGGGCGGGTGTTGCCG
>JBEBJC010001213.1:0-2449 GCA_040080105.1 Myxococcota bacterium | reverse complement strand
CGCCCGACGAGCCGCTCGCCACCGGCTGGAGGCTCGACCGGTCCGGCGGCGCGCTCACCGTGCTCGACGACGCGGGGGAGGTGCTCGACGAGGCGCAGTGGGGCCAGGTCGCCGCCGACGTTTCCCTCGCGCGGTTCCCCGACACCACCGGGGCGACCGCCCCGACCGCGTGGCCCACCCCGGGCGCGCCGAACGGCGACGGACCGAGCCCGACCCTCGACCCCGCCGACGCGACCGTGTTCCTGCCGTTCGTGATGCACCGGATCGACTTCGGGTTCCGCGGCGACGCGCGGGTGAACATCGACCGGCCGACGCGGCCCGAGGTGCGGGTCACGATGACCGTCGACGGCGTCACGATCCCCGACGTGGGGCTCAGCCTCAAGGGGTCGGCGTCGTACGACACGATGGACAGAAAGCCGGCGTTCAACGTAGATGTGAACGCGTTCGACCCCGAGGCGGCGTACCGCGGGCTCGATGGGTTCAAGCTGCACAACGGCAACGTGCTCGACCCGACCCGCGACCGCGACTACCTCACGTACCAGCTCGCGCGCGAGGTGGGCCTGTTCGCGCCGCGGATCGGGTGGGCCGAGGTGTGGTGCGACGACGACTACTACGGGCTGTACATCGTGGTCGAGGACCACGACGACGAGATGATCGAGTACTACTTCCCGGGCCAGCAGGACCTCGGCGTGGTGCTCGAGCCGAACGAGGACTCGGGCGGCCAGTTCCTGTTCGCCGACTTCGGCACCGGCAAGCTCGACCGGTCGGACTACGAGGAGGGGCCGGTCCCGCCCGATCCGAACGTGATCCTCGCGCTGCGGCGGTCCGACGCGGTCGTGTCCGAGCCGCCGACCGACGAGAACCTGGCGGCGTTCTTCGACGACGTGGACGAGCAGAAGTTCCTGTCGTACCTCGCGTGGGAGACGGTGGTGGCGCACACCGACGGGTACAAGGCGGTCAACAACTGGCGGCTGTACGTCGACGGCACGACCCGGGTGATCGAGCTCGTCCCGAGCGGGGCCGAGTGGACTTGGGACTTCGACGCCGACCTGTGGAGCTCGGCCGGCAACGCGGCCCAGTGGTGCTTCGCGAACGACGGGTGCGCGCGGGCGTACGCCGAGCGGGTGGTGGAGGTGGCCGACACCGCCGACGCGCTCGGCTTGTACGACCAGTTCCTCGCGCTGCAGGAGTGGCTCGACCCGTACATCCGCACCGACCCGCGGTACCCGCACACCGAAGACGTGGGGTCGGCGAGGACCAGCACCGCGTCCCACCTGGTCGGCAACCCGGAGGCGGCGCGGAGCCAGGTGTTCCAGCAGTTCCCCGACCTCGAGTGACTACAGCCCGCGCACCAGGTTCGCCGCGCTCGCGGCCTGGGTCGGGTCGATCCGGAGCACCTCGTCGCTGAACGGGTCGACCCCGCGGGTGTCGCGGTGGCCCAGCACCACCGACCACACCTTGACCCCGCGCTTGTCGCGCACCTGGCGCACCCGGTCGACCACGTCGGGGGCGGCGCGGCACAGCCCGTCGGTCACCACCAGCACGTCGGCCGCCTCGAGCTCCGCCTCGTCGAGCAGGTCCATCGCCCGCAGCAGCGGCCCGTCGAAGTCGGTGCCCGAGTGGAAGCTGCGCTGCAGGAACGCGAGCATCCCCTCGAGCCCGCCGAGCCCGCGGCGCAGGCGGAGCTCGGTGCGCTCCCCCGGCCCACCGAACAAGATCAGGTGCACCGCCCGACCCTTCGGGATCACCTTGCGGCACACCGCCAACACCAGCGCCTTCGCCGCGAGCTCCGGCGGGCCCTCCATCGACGCCGACGTGTCGATGCACGCGATCACCGGTCCGCGCCGGTCGCCCTGGGCCACCCCCTCGTCGCCCTGGCCGGTGAGCTCGAGTGACACCAGCCGCCGCTCGAGCAGCCGCATGTAGAACAGGTCCTCGGTCGCGGGGTCGCCGAGCAGCGCGAGCTCGGCCGGCAGCGCGTGGGACACCTCGCCGCCGAGCCGCACCCCGACCACCTCCTCCCGGCCGCCCTGGCGCTTGCCCTCGCGGCGCGACGCCTCCTCGAGCCGCCCGAGCTCGTCGGCGAGCGTGTCGAGCGCCGACAGCTCCTGCAGCAGGCGCGCGAGCTGGTCGAGCCGGTCGAGCAGCGCGAGCTCGAGCTGGCCAGGCGCGGTCGACCAGCCGATGCCGGGGAGGAACCGCTCGAGCTGGCGCGCGACCCGGTCGGTCTCGATCGCCCCGTCGGCGGCGGCCTGGGTCACCTGCTCGAGCGCGTCGGCGGCGGCCTCTGCCGCGTCCCCGCCCTCCTCCTCGCCCATCGCGCGGGTCAGCCGCTCGATCAGTGCGTCGAGGTCGGGGTCCTCTCCCGCAGGCACACCGCCGAGCAGCTGCTGCAAAGGGTCGTCGCCCGGCGGCTCGTCCTCGTCCTCGTCCTCGTCCTGGTCCTCAC
>JBEBJC010001212.1:0-2452 GCA_040080105.1 Myxococcota bacterium | reverse complement strand
CGACCCGATGCCGAGCGACACCCGGCCGGGCGCCAGCGTGGCCACCGAAGCGATGGAATGGGCGATGACCGGCGCAGCGCGGGTCGTGTGGGGGGTGAGCCGCGGCCTCGGTCACACCTGGGGGGGGTGGCTTCCTGCGACCACCTTCCTCGCGTTGTTCCTGTCGCCTCTGTCGTTCGGGCCGTTCGACAGGTTGTTGCGCAGCCCCATCCCGTGGCTGTTCTTCGTCTTCCTGGTCTCGATACCCTGCGGACGGATCGGGCACGACGTTGGCTCTGCACACCCAGGCTTGCCGATCTCGCCCGCCCGGCGGATCGCGGTGACGGCGGTGCTCGGATCGGCGGTCGCGGCTGCGCTCGGCGTGTTGTCGGCGCTGTACCGGCCCGACGTGTACCTGTGCGTGATCGCGGTGGGAGGCGCGGCGGCGGCCCTCGCGCCGGCGGCGCCGAAGTTGTGGGCGGTGGTCGACCGGCCGTTCGTCCAGCGCCCGCGCGAGGCGATCGGACAGGTGTCGGGGCCGATCGTGGCGATCCTGCGCGAGCTGTTCCTCCGCACCCCGCTGGGGAGCGGGCTGCTCCTGCTCGGAGGGGTGGCGTTGGCGGCGGCGTGGAGCCTTCCCGCCCAGCTCGCGTCGTACGCGCTGTTCGGGCTCACGGCCGTCGCCGGGCTGCCGATACTCGGGGACGCCCACGCGACCCGCCCGACCCGAGTGTCCGGCAGGATCCCCGGGTGGCTCCCGCTGTCCAACACCACCCGGCTGCGCTCGACCCTCGTCGTTCACGGGGGGATGGCGGCGTTCGTCCTCGTGGTCACCGCGCTCGCGGTCGGGCTGGCTCCAGCGGTTCGCCCCGAGGTGGGCCTCGTGGTCGTGTGCTGGAACCTCGGCATAGGACTCGCCACCGCCGGGTCCGCCCGGGTCGAGGTGCGCGTGGGGGGAGGCTTGCTCGTCGTGGCAGCGGCGAGCGGGCTCTCCCTGGCCGTGCGCGGGGGCGAGCTCGGTCCGACGGTGGTGTGGCTCGACGTCGCGGCCGCCGGGGTGTTGTGCGCATACGCTGCGTCGTGGGGCGCGAAGTGGCCATGACCCCGTCCTTGATGTTGTCGCAGGCGTCGGGCGTGCCGTTCTGGCGCCAGATCCGCGACCAGCTCGCCGATCGGATCCGCTCCGGAGCGTTGCCTGCGGGTACCCCGCTCCCGTCGGTGCGCACGCTGGCGGCGGAGCTCGCGGTGTCGGTGATCACCACCAAGAAGGCGTACGACGAGCTGGTCAACGACGGCCTCGCCGACGCGCGCCAGGGCCGCGGGACGTTCGTGGCCGACGACGCCGCCTCCGCGTCCCGCGCCGCGTTGACCGCGGACCTCGCGCGCGAGCTCGACGCGTGGGTCGGTCGCGCACGGGCGGCCGAGCTCGGTGCAGACGAGATCCGCGCACTGTTGGACGCCGCGGGGCGCGCCGACCACCGGTAGTCGAGGTTGTCGGAGCCGCGGCTCCGGGTCACGGGGGGCGATGTCGAAGCTCCCGTCGGTGGGGCGGGCGGTGGCCCGCGGGGTGTTCGCGCGGCGGCGCGGGTGGTCGCCAGGGGCGCCGTGGCCCACGCTGGTGGCCGAAGCGCCGGGGGTGTCGGCGGAGCCCGGTTGGCTCGAGTCGCTCCGCGCCACCTGTGGCGGGTTGCCCCCGAGCTGGCCCCAGGTGTTCGCGACCCGGTGGCACGTGGTGTTGCTGGTCGATCCGTCGTTCCCGCTGCGCCCGGCGGGGCTGGTGCACCCCCGCACCCGGTTCGCCGGCGCGGTCGACCCCGGGTCCCCGTTCGATCTGCGGGTGTCGATCGAGCCCCCGACCGCGGTGGAGAACGGCCTCGAGTTCGATCTGGTCACCGCGGTGCGCCAGGGCGGGGTGCCGGTGTGGGAGAGCCGCGCCGCCACCTTCTCGCGCACCGCCGCCGCGCCAAAAGGGGCGCGCGGGCCCGAAGAGGTGCCGGTCGGTCGGTCCGTCCCGGTCGAGCTGCCAGTGGACCTCGGGCGCCGGTACGCGCGGTTGTCGGGCGATTGGAACCCGGTGCACCTCCACCCGTGGCTCGCCCGCCTGTCGGGGTACCGCGCGCCGATCGCCCACGGTCAGTGGATGGTGGCGCGCGCGCTCACCGCGCTCGGCCTGGCGCCACGCTCGGCCGAGGTGCGGTTCGTGCGGCCCGCGTTCCTCGGGTCGCCGCTCCGCGCCGTCACCGACGACCGCGGGGCGTTCGCGCTGGTCGGCGGAGACGACAAGCCTCGGATCCTCGGCCACCTCGGGGCGACCGGGGTATGACCTCGGGTAGTACCGGGGGCTCGGATGCCAGGAACGATGCTTGGAATCGCGTACTTTGTTGCTTGCACCGAGCCGGGTCCGGCAGGGGTCCCCGACCCGACGTCCCCGCCCCCCGACCCTCCGCAGACCGGGAGCACGCCGCCCGTCACC